>DATGSA010000408.1:0-4607 GCA_035303085.1 Flavobacteriaceae bacterium | reverse complement strand
TATACTTCCTTTGATTTCTCGTACTTGCGTTGGTCGATGAGTGTGGTAAAGAAGAGAAGCCATTCCGCTAAATCCCTCTGTTCCAAAAAGCTGTTCGTAATAAATTCCGCCATCTGGCTTTTTAAAAACCGTGTGTCGTTTAGGTGGAATTTTTCCGAGTTTGTGATAAAAAGGCATAATAAAAAGTTGTTTCCTCAAATATCGCATATTTTTGTAGAAAGAAAAAGAGCAATGAGGATTTTAAACTTCTAATCTCCATAAAAAACAATTATCTCGGATAATGGCATTACCTTTTAAAATTTGTAAAAGTCAGATGAATACGTAGTTTAATGCGATTTTTGAATAGAAAAATTTACCAGTTGTTTATTTCTGATTTTAAGGTTGATTTCTATAGGATTACAGCAGTTTTCACAATCTTCTATATAATGTTGCTCATCAATTGAAGTGTCGATGAGTACAGAGATTTCTTGCCAACAATAAGGGCAATTGAAATTATGAGTTAACATTAGGCGAAGTTTTTGTCATATTGGCCTTGTAATTTTTCCCATTCGGTCATCAGTTTGTCAAGCTTGGATTTATCGGAGGTGTAGTTTTCAAAAAATTTGGGATCTTCAATGGTTTTTTCATATTCCATTGCCAATGACAAATCTTTTTTTTCAATCTCCTTTTCCAATTTACTTATTTTTGTCTCGACATTGTTCAATTTGTTTTTAAGAGATTTGCGCTGCTTTTGCTGCTCGTAATTTAATTTTGCTCTTTTATTTTGTTTTTGTCGAGGTGTTTTTTTCACAGGTGTTTTCTCTTCCACTTGGCGCATGTTTTCCAATGCACGTCTTTCCAAGTAGTAATCGATATCTCCTAAGTATTCCTTCAGTTTATAATCCTTAAATTCATAAACGATATTGGAGAGTCCTTGTAGAAAATCTCGATCGTGAGAAACTAAAATCAAGGTGCCGTCAAAATTTCTCAATGCTTCTTTCAGGACGTTTTTAGACTGAATATCTAAGTGGTTGGTCGGTTCGTCCATGATTAAAACATTAAAAGGTTGGAGGAGGAGTTTGGCCAAAGCTAATCGATTGCGCTCTCCACCTGAAAGTACTTTTACATATTTTTCTACTTCATCTCCCCGAAAGAGAAATGCGCCTAAAATATCCCTTACTTTTTTCCTGGTTTTATCATCGGCCGCATCAATCATGGTGTCGTGTACGGTTTTGTTCGGGTCGAGATAATCTGCTTGATTCTGGGCGAAATAGCCAATTTCTACATTATGGCCGATTTTTAAATCCCCATCATAATCAATTTCATTTACCAGAATCTTGGCTAAAGTTGATTTTCCCTGACCGTTTTGACCGACAAAAGCGATTTTTGAACCGCGGTTGATATTTAAATTGATGCCCTGGAGTACTTTGTTATGGTCATAACTTTTAGAAACGTCAGCCAATTCGAATATTATCTTACCCGGTCGAACGGAAATCGGGAAGCTGATGTTCATTACCGCGTTGTCTTCCTCATCGACTTCCACGCGTTCCATCCTGTCGAGTTTTTTAATAAGCGATTGAGCCATCGCTGCCTTGGAAGCGTTGGCACGGAATCTTTCTATGGTCCTTTCAGTCTGTTCAATTTCCTTTTCTTGGTTTTTTTGTGTCGCTAATTGTTGTTCTCGGATTTCTTTTCGATGTGCTAAAAATTCGGAATAAGGCTTATTGTAATCGTAAATTTTTCCAAGTGAAATTTCTATTGTTCGGTTGGTAATATTGTCTAAAAACATTTTGTCGTGAGACACAATTACGACACACCCCATGTAGTTTTTTAAAAAACTTTCTAACCAGATGATGCTTTCAATATCCAAGTGGTTGGTCGGTTCGTCCAGGAGAATAACATCATTGTTTTGTAGCAGTAATTTTGCTAACTCTATGCGCATGCGCCAGCCTCCTGAAAAAGTATCTGTTTGCTTGTCAAAATCTTCTTCTTTAAACCCTAATCCTTTTAAAACTCTTTCCGTTTCTCCTTGATAGTTATATCCGCCTAAGATATCATAGCGTTGTTGCAATTCGTTGATATCTATCATGAGTTGATGGTAGGCTTCACTTTCATAATCCGTTCGTTCAGCAAGTGCCAAATTTGTCTTTTCTATGTCTCTTTCAATTTCTTGAAGAGCTTCATAAGCTTGATATGCTTCTTCAAGTACCGTATTTCCCTTGTCAAAATCGATGTCCTGACGTAAAAACCCTACCTTAATATCTTTTTCAAAAGCTAAGCTGCCCGAATTGGGTTCCATATCCTTGGATAGAATCTTTAGTAAGGTTGATTTTCCGGCGCCGTTTTTACCGATAAGACCCACGCGATCACCGGCACCTAATCTAAAGGTGATCTCGCTGAACAACTCTTCTCCGGCAAAGGATAATGTTATGTTGTGAACATTGATCATTTAATTTCAGTTTATTACAAAGTTCAGGAAAATAATAAGAATTACAGAAGAAAGAAAATAATATCTCTTTCTTAGGATTACTATTCTTTGAAATAACGATATAAATCGATTTCCGGGCATAATGGTTCGTTGTGAAGTTCTTTTGCTAAGAGTTGTTTCGCCATCGAGGAAGCCCGCATTACGCCGTGACTTCCAAGGCCATTGCAGATAAGTAGTTTTGGATTTTTGGGATGTCGTCCTACAATTGGTCGATGATCCGGAACAGTGGGTCGAATCCCTACTGCTGCCTTAACAATTTCATAAGAACAATCAATGAGTTCGTCCAATTTCTCAAGCAGTAATTCACGGTTTTTCTCTTCTGGTTTGGCATTTTGAAATTCCCTGTCGTAGGTAGCACCGAATTTATAAAGATCTTTTCCTAATGGAATTAAAGAGAAAGTGGATTTAAGGATAAAATTAATTTTTAAATCCGGAGCTTTTATAACGATATATTCTCCTTTATTTCCTTTTATGGGCAGGTTTTTAAAAAATGGATTTTTCACAACACCGGCCCCTTCACAGAAAATGATTTTTTTAGCTTTTATTTGATTATACACAATATGATTTTGTTCAAATTGAAGATTATTATAATCGAAATATTCTTTAATATAAGAATGTTGACCGATTAGATGTTCTGCATAGGTGTCGATTAGTTTTGAGGTGTTGATGATGTTTGCCTTAAAAATTTCGCCAAAACCATAATCGGATTTTAATTGTGGAAGGGATTTTAGATCTGAAGACATAAACTCACCAAAACCGGGTTTGTCCGATGCCACAAACCAATCATTTTGCTCTTTTATAGAATTGATTTTTCTAAGGATAGAGATTGGTTGAAGGAGTGTTGTCTTCAACTTTTTTTCGATTTCTTTATAAGTGTGAGTCGCTTGCGGAATGAATTGTTCTGCACGCCAAGCTTTGGTATATCGTCTTAAAATTAATGGAGAATTTACCCCGCCGGCTACTTTAGAAGCATTTTCTTTTAACGGGTCTATTACCACAAAAGTCTTATGGTGCTGTTGAAGCTCATGCGCTATATGCGTACCTGCTAATCCGAATCCAACAATTATATAATCTACCATGATAGTATTATAATAAAAAACAGCGTCCTTGAATTCAGGGACGCTGTTAAATTAATATATGTGTTGTGGATTAATAATTCCACATATTAGCTTCAAATTCTCTGATCTCCTCTTTGATGCGTTGCGCTTCAAGTAGTTGGCTCATTGCGTTTTCGCCTATATACTCATCGATTTCTCGGTCTCCATAGTCGTTATCTTCTTTGTAGATTACAGCACTAAATCGACGGGCATTCAAGATTTGATCAAAATTAAAGGGTTGAGCGGTATTGTCTTCATTAAAAACTTCTGCTCTGAACAATACATCTCGCACTTCAGGATAAAAGACCCAAAACAACTCTACCGGTTCCGGGTTTTCGGTTCCCATTGCTTTTGCAGTAGCCCCTATAACCATAGGAGCCAAGCCTAACAGTCGGTAGCGTAACTCCCCTTGACGTTTGTCAAAGTACCAATATCCACGGATTCTGAAACCTTGTACGTCATTACCATCAACATCAATACGGTCAACATACTCTTCACTTAACTCTTCTCCGGCATTGATTTGTTCAAAACCGATATCGAGCGTATCTCTTCTGTGAAGTGTAGCTTCAAGCTCTTCAAAACTTCGTTTTCGAGTGAAGTAGGAATCGGCATAAATGTTTTCGATCGTTCCGTCTTTGACGTTATCTACCAAAACATTGTATAACGATTTCCTTGACTGACCGATTTGTCCGGTATCAACCGGAAATAACAGTGGAAAATTAACCCGTTGATTCAGGTCGATATATTCCCATACCGTTTTGGCCCAGAGTATATCTCTATTGGAAATATAACCGTATTCTAAAGGCTTTTTTTCTTCTTCGGCAGTTATTTCACCTTCGGATTTGTGATATAATTCATCTACAGTCGTTGCATTTAAGATATTATTTTGGCCAAAACTATAGCCTGCTATTAGTATAAATGCTACTGTTAAAAAGCTCTTTAATTTCATGAGAATTTAATTTAATAGTTCGTTTGTCTTAGTTTGTTAATTCTACCATTACAGGATTAACAGACTTTAGCTTGTAAGTTGTGTTGCCTCTTAT
>DATGSA010000407.1:0-7263 GCA_035303085.1 Flavobacteriaceae bacterium | reverse complement strand
TGGTGGGTGATTTATTTCTGATTTTTCTTTTGCTATAAGTCCTTCTACTATTTTGTACCATCCAGAAAATGTCCAGATAACCAATCAAATGTATTCTGACCAATGCTGCTATGGTAGGAAATGCTTTTTTGCTTTCTGAACGAATTTTCAACAAATGCAAAAGTAGTTGAGCTATCAAAGTACACCATATTTGAGTCTTTATTCCGTTCTCTGTTTCAGAATAAAAATAATGTAGCTGAAAGTTTTGCTTAAGTTTTTTAAATAGTAATTCTATATTCCACCTCAATTTATAAAGAAGCGCAACTTCTTCGGCAGTTATCTCAAAATTGTTGGTTATAAACTGATAGAACCTTCCCTTCTCATCTCTGTAGCTGACTTTTCGAAGACATAGTTTTTTATTTTCCTTCTTTTCTTTGTAATCCAAATGGATGTGTTCATCCCTCAGTACCCCTGATTCTCCGTCCAGCAACTCTTTTTTGTACATTACGTTTTCAGTAGTATAAACAGCATTTTTCTTTAACCGACAGACAAAATTAACTTGCTGTTCCGTCCATTGGGCAAACTGCCAATAATGGTTGTAAGCTCTGTCAAACACAATCATACTGTGTGCAGCTAATTGCAGGTATTGTAAAAAAGTCTTATCATGCTTTTTAGCTTCGCTGATTTTGACAAATTCAGGTGTGTCGCTATGTGCGTCAATCATCATATGAACTTTTAACCCACCTTTCTTTTTTCCATCGTTCTTGGGATTGCGTCCTACGCCTTTCATCACATCGGAAAACAACCTGATAGTGCTTGAATCGAAAATGAAAAGCTTAGAAAAAGAGATATTATCAATCCGGCTGACCGACAAAGTTGGTTTAAAGTGTTCTATAAGCATAAAATACACTTCCATGAAAAAAGACTCATCTCTATTGCGCAAACCATCTCCGGCAGTACTTTTAGCAAGAGATTTTTCCATTCCGAGATGATTGAGCTTACCCTCCATAGCCCGTATACCATCACATATCTCACCCATTGAATCACATTGACTCAAGATACCGAATAACAGGGTGGTTAAATGTGTCCATGAGTCAAACGTTTTATAATAATGGTCGGAATTGTGTTTGTGAACTAGTAGGTTAAATTTGTCTTTAGGTATGAAATCAATAATCTGTTTGAAAATCGGCTGACCGACAAATTTCTTTTCTGTATTTTTATCTTTCATATTTTTTTGTTTTTAGTAGAATAAAAATATGAAATTAGGAGGGAAACCAATCGGAATCCCTCCTTTATTAATATTTTAGTCGGTTAGTAGTGATTTTTTATATGCGCCGTTATGCACTGGACATATCATAATGGTTTTCACCTATAGGTTTTAATTACATTATGCCAGTGTTCTTTAAATTCTTTTTCTGTGAATCCCGTAATTTCACACACCGAATTGACTAAAGCCGCATAGTTTTTTGTGTCCGCTTCCATTAACTTAAGTAATCCGTTATCCGACTTTTCATTATACACGACTTCACAAATAGCAGCACCAGCCGGGTATGCTGTTTGATAGCCATTAAAACGAACCTTTTGTGAACACACAGATTTAAAATTTATTTTATCGGGATTTTCGGATAGGTCAAAAGCTAACTTATTTAATAGCTGGTCATAATCAAGTTTCTTCTTTTTTGTTCCTAAATACATTGCTAAACCCTCTTCAATAAGGTAACTACGGTTTTTATTTTCCGGTAGTAATTGATGAACAAATTCATGAGGATAATATTCGTTGCCTAAAGCTGAAAAAATCATATTTTCTCTACTTTTGCCAGTAGTAATACCTGCGAAATAATAATCGAAATTTTCTAAAAGTCCCATTTCATCAACATTGTCAGTCACATAAAACCTAAAAGGAGTGTTATAACTTGGATTAAAACGCTCAATGAAATTATTGCAAAAGTTTTCGGCCTTAAGGGCTTTTTGTTGATTGAATTTATGATTTGGTGGATAACTATATTTGATTAAACCCATTCTTTTGCTGGACCATTTTTTGGTTAATTCCACCATAAGATTTTCCAAAACCCATTTTTTATTTTCTTTTGTTGCATTTAATTTTTGAATACCCCAAACTTTTGAGCCTGCATATTTTGGATTTTGGGTAGAGGATGAAAAAAGTACCCTAATTTGATATTTGTTACCGACTGGCTCGATAGACATTACCAAAGGTGGATAAACTTGAAATAGCTTTTTAGTCGTCATTTGTCCTTGAAATAAACTTGCCCTAGAAAAATCGAAATCAGAATATTTTTCTTTTTCCTTTTTATTCCAATAGGGATTATCAGAAATGGAATCGGGTTGTGAATTAAGGTAATTTTCATATAGTTTTAAAACTGACCTTACTTCCTGTGAAGTAGTGTCAACGCGTGAACTAATCAATAAATTTAATCGTTTTGAGTTTTCTTGGGAATAGCTATTCTGAAAAATGAAAATGAGGCTAAATACACAAATAATGATTTTTAAATAACGGTTGTTCATTTATTCTTTATTATTTTAACCTTATATATAACTTCTTATTTATCTATTCTTCTTTCCCATAAAACAGAGCTTTTAACTCTGTAGCTTCTTTTGGATCGAGTTTTCCCGCCAGTACTAAGCTCAGCTGTCTGCGCCGGAGTGCAGCTTCATATCGCTCTTTTTCTTTATCGGTTTCCGGTTGTATCGGAGGCGCTTTTACAGGAGTTCCTTCATCGTTTACGGCAACGAAAGTATAAATAGCATCATTGGCAAGAACGCGTGTGCCACTGTGTTTATCTTCGATATATACGTCGATAATAATTTCCATTGAACTGCGAAAAGCACGGGAAACTGAGGCTTCTAAGGTCATGACACTTCCTAGGGGAATAGGTTTTTGGAAGGCTACATGATTCACCGAAGCGGTTACTACGTGAGATCGACTGTGTCTTCTGGCAGCAATACTGGCTATGCGATCCATTCTTGCCAAAAGATCTCCGCCAAAAAGATTATTGATGGGATTGGTTTCACCGGGTAAAACTAAATCGGTAGTGATTGCTTTGGATTCTTTGGGTGTTCTTGCCTTCATGTTTTTTTGGTAAATATAGGCTTTTGACCGGAAATAAATTACAATTCTTTAATCAGTAACCAAGCAGAAGAGTTTTCGTTTTTGCGAATTGTATTGAGTGCTTTCAAAGCCTCTTGTCTTTCTTCAAAACTGTCATAAACCACTTGGTGTAATCCATATTTATTTTCACCGATATAAGCTGGGTGAAAATCACCATTTTGAAGTTCTTGCAACTTGACTTCTGCATTTTCCTTACTGCGGAAAGCTCCTGCAACAAGATGATATTTACCGCGTTTTGCACTTACTTTAAAAGTAACCGAAGGCAGTGGATCTTCGATGGAAAAAGTAGCTTGTTGAATTTTAGTTTCAATCTGACGCTCCGCTTGCTCTTGCGCTGCGATATTATGAGAAGTTACTTGTGTCGAATACCAATTCGCAGTTAAAAACCCTCCTAATCCGATGGCGAAGATTCCCACGGCAGCATATTTCCAATACGCAGGTTTACGACTCTCCTTTTGTGCAGCGGTTATCTTATCTGTTGCAGCTACAGCAGCGGATTTTAGAACTACAGGCTCTTTTTTCTTAACGGGGGAGACAGTGGTCGATTTTGTTCTGGCAATTTTTGTGGAAGTAAAAGAAGAAGTTCCAAAAGCTTCCGGTAGATAATTGATGTTTTTTTCAGGTTGAAATAAAATCTTATCGCCTTGTTGATGGAACACTCCGATTTGTGGCAAATTCACTTTTTCGGCAGTTTCTAAAGTCTCTATTATATTCTCTATAAACGCATGGATCTTTTGAAAGCTTTGTTCGTAGGAAATCCCTTCAGTTTTAGCGATATAATTGGCCAAAACCCCATCGTTTTCCTTGAGCTGACGATTGAAAGAAACGGTTTTTTTAGGCGGATAAAAAACATGAGTTTCTCCATCTATTTGCGCTGATTGACGTTGGGTCAAAAACGCACCAAACCCGGGAATTACCACACATTCATAGCGGTAGAGTAAAGTTGCTATATAATCCGTTATTTGCATAGACTAAAGATAAGAAACTTTTTTAGATTACTACAAAAATACAAATTAATCAATCATAAAAGTCCAATGGACAAAAAATATTTTTACTTAAAAAATTCAAACCTTGATTGAAATATCTTTGGAGGCGTGGGTAATATGATTTGAAGAACTGTTTTTTTTAGGCATAATAATTGCATCTTTTTCAAGTAAATTTTAGAATCTAAAAATCTTTATCGATAAATTATTCTTAAGCAGGATATTAGTCATTAATTAATGCCATATTATTGGTAAATTTGCAAACCTAATTTAATGGCATGTCCACTTTGAATAAAAGACAATTAAAATTCGATAAAGCTTACTTGAGAATCGCGCGTGAATGGGGTAAATTATCTTATTGTAAACGCAAACAAGTCGGAGCAATTATCGTCAAAGACCGGATGATTATTTCTGACGGGTTTAATGGTACGCCTTCGGGTTTTGAAAATAATTGTGAAGATGAAGAGGGATTGACTAAATGGTATGTGCTTCATGCAGAAGCAAATGCAATCTTAAAAGTAGCTGCTTCGACACAAAGCAGTCGGGGAGCAACTTTGTATATTACGTTTTCTCCTTGTCGAGAGTGCAGTAAACTCATTCATCAATCCGGAATAACCCGAGTGGTTTTTCAAAATAATTACAAGGACGATTCCGGGATAGGATTTTTAAAAAAAGCCGGAGTTGACATTCTTCAAATAACTGATTTAGACTGAATTTGAAAAAATATTCTCAAAAATACTTGCCCTTGATTATCGGTGCTGCCTGCGCCTTGGGAATTCTTCTGGGTTCTTTTTTAAATTTTTCGAACACCAAAGAGCTGATGTCTTCCAATAGTAATAAAAAGAAACTCGAAAAGTTAATCGACTATATCGATTACGATTATGTGGATAAAGTGAATACAGATAGTATTGTTGATATTACTATCACCAGTATTCTCAGTGATTTAGATCCGCATTCGACTTATATTCCTAAAGATGCTATTCAAGAAGTTACCGAGGAGATGGATGGGGATTTTATCGGAATTGGCATACAGTTTTTTGAAGTAGAAGACAGCGTTGCTGTGGTGCGAACCATTAAAGGCGGTCCGAGTGATTTGGCGGGAATTGAACCGGGAGATCGGTTGGTTTATGCAGATGATAATCCAATTTTTGGAGAAGATTTTGATGTGAGGTTACTAAAAACTTATTTGAGGGGCGATTCCAATTCAAAAGTGAATTTAAAAGTGAAACGGCCGTCTGAAAAAGAATTGTTGGATTTTGAAGTAACTAGAAAACATATTCCTTTAAAAAGTGTGGATGCAGCTTTTATGTTGAAAGAGGATTTGGGTTATATAAAAATAAATAGATTTTCTAAAACTACGTATTCAGAATTTGAAACCGCTTTAAAAGACCTTGCCACTCAAGGCAATAGTAACTTGGTTTTAGATTTGCGAGGTAACGGTGGAGGATATTTAAAAGAGGCGATAAGGATAGCTGATGAATTCCTAAAAGATGGAGAATTGATAGTATTTACCAAAGATAATAAAGGTAAGATTAAGGAAACTTATGCTACGGGAAAAGGCAGTTTAGAACAAGCTAATGTTTTTGTATTGATAGATCAACATTCTGCTTCTGCCAGCGAGGTAGTCGCAGGCGCTTTACAAGACAATGATGCGGCGACTATTGTCGGACGGCGTTCTTATGGAAAAGGTTTGGTGCAACGCGAAATGGGATTAGGCGATGGGAGTGCAATTCGGTTGACCGTTGCCAGATATTATACGCCGACAGGAAGATCCATTCAACGGTCTTATAAAAATGAAAGCGCTAAAGAATATTATCACGATTTTATGGACAGGTATAAAAATGGGGAACTTGTCAATAAAGACAGTATTCACCTCAATGATACCTTGAAATTTACCACGCCAAAAGGAAAAACCGTTTATGGTGGTGGAGGGATTGTTCCTGATGTTTTTGTAGCTAAGGATATTAGTTATAAAAAGGAAAGCTTGGATTATATGCTGAAAGGCGGAATTCTGGATAGATTTATTTTTGATTATTTGGATAAAAACAGAAGTTATTACAACAATCTCTCTTTGGAAGAATTCATGGAACAAGTGAAAGTAGATGAAGAAATGCTCGAAGCGTTCGAGATTTTTCTAAAGGAATTTAAATTGGAATACAGAACTCAGCGCTATAAAGAATTGCTTAAGCTTTATTTAAAAGCCAGTATGGCAAGACAACTGTTTGATACAAATGTTTATCAACAAATGCTAAGCACGGAAGATCCGATTATTCGAAAAGTGTTGGCAATTTATGACGGAGAAGAAATAGAAACCCAAACTCCATAATAGCAGAAGACTTTCTTGATTAATTTCTACTTCTTCTTGTTTCTCATTTTTTTTAAGGTGTGTTTTTCTGTTTAATTTTCCTGCTGACAATCAGGATAAACATCAACACAATCACGCACAAACTGGACAGTATACCGATTAAAGCACCACTGCTTTCTTGGCTTAAAATGTTGTTGAAGTCTATATGAAATGCATTAAAAATCAACATCGCAACAGACAGAATTAATAGGGTATAGATAAAATACTTCATCACTGAAATAAACTTTGAATATTAGTAGTAAATAATTTAACAGCTATCGCCAACAAAATTACACCAAATATTTTACGTATCACATTAATTCCTTGACTTCCTAATACGCGTTCAATTTTTCCGGAAGTTTTTAAAACAATGTAAACCAAGATGAGGTTGATAATTATGGCAGCAATAATGTTGGTCACGAAATATTCAGCCCGTAAAGCAAGAATAGAGGTCATCGCTCCGGGTCCGGCAATTAACGGGAAAGCCAAGGGAACGATAGAAGCCGTTTCGGGAGTTTCATCTTTCATGAGTTGAATACCCATAATCATCTCAACCGCCATTATGAAAAGGACAAAGGCGCCCGCCACCGCAAAAGAATTTATATCTACGCCAATCAGATTTAAAATGCGCTCCCCGATAAATAGGAATGCAATCATAATCACCGCTGAAACAATAGTGGCTTTTTCACTTTTGATATGCCCCACTTTTTGTCGTAAACTCACAACGATTGGAATACTGCCAATAATATCAATAATGGCAAACAAAATCATCGTAGCCGTAAGGATTTGCTTTATATCAAAATTCATATTAATTTAATTTTTAAAAACGG
>DATGSA010000406.1:0-2336 GCA_035303085.1 Flavobacteriaceae bacterium | reverse complement strand
TCCGGTTCCATGGTGCGTAAAGCTTGAAGTTGGGCTTCCGCTTCTTTTTCGGCCGAGTCCAATTCTTCGCGCAATTCCTTATCTGTTGAGGTAGCTACAGTTGCCAATCCGATATCGGATTTAATTTCAGAAAATACTTCTTGCAGATAAACGGAGTCGGATTCTTTTTCTTGATAATGTAAAGATTTGATATAAAAGGAGAGATTCCATAATTCGTTATCATTCAGTTCGCTATAGGCCCTCATTGCAGTGCCGGGAAGTCCAAATCGAATACTGTTATAGGCTTGATAAGGCGAAAAATTTTCGATAAAATTATCATCGTGAAAATTACTTGGTGCCGGTTCTAAAACTACGCCGGCAGGTCCGTCTCCTTTTCCGTTATCGCCGTGACAAGAAGCGCAGTTTTGGGAATATAATATTTTTCCTTTTGCAAAGTCAGGCCAGACCTTTGGCGCTGTTTCGATTCCCGTTAATTCAATAATTTTGTTATTGACCTGATTAGCTGTCCGACTAATATCTTCCTCCGAAGCTTTTTGATCGATTAATTGTTGGAGTTCTTTAAGTTGGTTCAGCAGTTCGGTTTTGACCTCTTGCTCAAGTGAAGTTTCCTTCACCAAAACATAAGCTTCCTCAGCAAATTCTTGTTGTTCTAAATATTCCGGGTCATTGATGATTTCCCCATTTTGCACAGCACCGGGATAATCCATGGCCACATAGCTTAGCAAATGCACCACTGTTTCTGCAACGGCTTTGTCGTCTTGTTGCGCTTGTAAATTGGTGAGAGGAAATAGGAATAAGAATCCCCATAAAAGTAGCGAGATAGTAATCTTCATTTCGTTACGCTTATTTAGATTGAATTAATGCAAATATAAATTAATTCCTTTTATTCTGTCGATTCTTCAGAATAATGTCGCGTAAATGTTGAATTGTGAAAATAACAAGTTTGTAAAATGAAATTGTTGTGAAGTGTAGGTTTAAAGTCGAATCGGGAATGCTCCGCTGGTGCGCGAACTTGTCCGCCTTGGGAGGATCCCCTCGCGTTCCTTGCAGTATTTTCTTTAATTCAACCGTTTTCTTTTAAAATAGCGGAGGATCCTCTCGCGTTCCTTGTTGGTTTTAAAAGTTTTATGTTCTTTAATTCAACTGTTTTCTTTTAGAATAGCGTCACATTTTTCGCAATCCGCTTCTCCGGTGAGGTAGCCGTCTTCGTCCAATTGATATTGACAGCATTCTTCAAAGTTGTTTTTTAGAATGTCCTTGGCGCGTCGCACTCTTGCCTTGACATTGGGTAAGGAGATGTCCAATATTTCTGCGGTTTCCTGTTGTTTTTTCCCTTCGTTATAAATCAATTCCACCACGTCTTTGTAGATTTTCGGCAAGTCGTTTACGAAGGATTCATAGCAACAGAATTCACTCGAATTAAATACGTTCGCGTCTTTTGCTAAACTTGGATTTTTATCATCTTCAAATTTGGGAACATAGACCGATTCTTGATTGAAGTGATTTGCTATTTCATTGCGTGTTATTTGGAATAGCCAAGCTCTGATTTTGTTTTCATCTTTAAGTTGATGTTGATTTTCGAGAGCTTTTAAAAATACATTCTGAAAAATATCTTTCCCGATATGATCATCTTTTACTTTTTTGAGGATAAAGTAATAGACCTCGTCATGAAAATCACTAAAAATATTTTTCTGTTCCATATTCATCATCGAACAACAAAGTTAAATAAAAAAGGCCGGTATTAAAACCGACCTTTTATAAGTTGTTCTTAATTACAGCAACTGCATTTTGTGCACTCGCATTTTGTGCAAGGACAATCGCCTTCAGCACAGTTTTGACAATTACACTTTGTGCATTCGCAGTTGGTACATTTACAGTTATTCATCATAAATAAATTTAGCGTTCATAAGGTAGACTCAGATTAGTTCAAAAAGATACATTTTTAAGGGATTATTTTTTGGGGAATTTGAAACTGATTTGTTCATTTAGTTATCCTCTTTTTTAAATCCATTCTTTCGTGTAAAATTCTTGTAACTTCAATATTATCTTTTTGTAACGTTCGATAAAAAATGACGTGTCGGTTTACTTTTAACCCGCGTAAGTTTTTTGTTATTCCCTCATAGTTTCTTCCTAAATATGGATTGTCTGCAATTTTCTGACAATTAGAAATAAGAATTTGATAATAATTATCAGCTTGTTTTTCCGACCATGTTTCCATCGTGTAGTCCCATATTTCAGCTAAATCTTTTACCGCTTTGTTGGTCAGTTTAAATTTAACCATTTGAGTTCTTTTTAGCTTTTAAAGCTTCAAGATGTTCTTCAGGATCAAAGTCGTG
>DATGSA010000405.1:0-2882 GCA_035303085.1 Flavobacteriaceae bacterium | reverse complement strand
TCGGTTTATAACTTACTTGGTCAGACTGTTTTAATTGAGAATCCAAACCAATTGGAGACGCAGTTGAATACGGAAAGTTTACAAGCTGGCGTTTACTTGATGAAAGTAAGCCTTAATGGAAACACGAAAATCTTTAGGGTTATCAAGAAATAACAGCCAAGTTTATAAAGTATAAATTTTATAACAGCCACTCAATATTTGGGTGGCTTTCTGTTTGGTGTTTGAATTTGCATTCAGGTAATTATACTTAAATAGTATCTTAATAGGCTTTGCAATTAATTTTCTAAAAATTAGAGTGTTGTGCGCTGAAAAAGTTAATTTTAATTGGATTGTAATCGTGAATTTTGGTAATTATTGAAGGGTATTATAACGAATAGTTAAATCAGTGCTTCTTCTTGATGAGGTTATAACCTGAGTTCGACGTAAGAAAATTGATTTTTTGTTGAAAAACTCGGCAAAGAGAAAGCGGAAATTTAGTGTATTTAAGTCATTGAAAAACAAAAATATAACTAAAACTTCCGCTATGATTTCTGATGATAAAAATACTGAAATTTTCTTTCAAATTGATGAATTTACCAAGATTTTTGAGCCTGCTTTGAGACAAAGTCTTATTGCACAGGGTAAAAAGACCAGAAATAGACCTAACAAGATGTCCAAAAGTGAAGTGATGACTATATCGGTCATCTATCATGTGAGTGGTTTTAAAAACCTCAAACACTTCTACATCTTTTACGTTCAGAAACAGATGACAAAAGAATTTCCTGAAGCGGTTTCTTATAATCGATTTGTAGAATTGATGTAGGCTAATCTTTTGCCACTCGTTCTTTTTATGTAAACTTGTTGTCTGAGCAAGTGCACAGGAATATCCTTTGTAGATTCAACACCAATAAGAGTTTGTCACAACAAACGGATAAACAATAACAAGGTTTTTTAAAGGAATTGCGGCTACTGGGAAATCTACAATGGGCTGTGGATCCACGGGTTTAAACTTCACCTAATGATTAATGATAAAATAAACTCTTTCCTCTTTTTCCTTATCCCAGTAGTTTAAACTTCACCTAATGATTAATGATAAAGGAGAAATACTTGATTTCGTCATAACTCAAGCAGACGTAGATCATAAGCAACCTTTAAAAGGACGGGAACATACTCAAACGCTTATTTGACAGCTTGTATGCCGATATAGGTTAGATTTCAAAGAATCTAACTGCGATACTATTTGAAAATAATCTTCATCTACTAACAGGTATACGCAAAACATGAAAAACGTTCTAATGTCGCTAAGAGACAAAATACTCTTGAGAAAACGCTCAGTAATAAAGACTATAAATAATCAGCTCAAAAACATATGTGATGCAGAGCACTCAAGGCACAGAAGCTTCGGCAACTTTATAACTAATCTGGTTTCAAGCTTGATCGCCTATTCTTTTCAGGAGAAAAAACCGTCCATAAAATTTGAAAAACAGGAGAATCAAAATGGGCAATTAGCGCTTTTTTGTTAATTCCTTATCCCGAACTCAGAATTATAATAAAAAAAATGATTAAATTGGGCAATTGAAAAATTAATTTAAAAAAACTTAATGTTATGAAACACTTTTGTTTAATAAAAACTAAATCAGTTTTTAGGCAGTTTAAAATTCCCATTTTATTTTTGGTGAGCTTTTTTTTATTCGCTAATAATGCACAAGGACAAAATGAGGTTCACTTGGGAGCAGGAGGTGAGGAAACCAGTAATTACCTCCCCTTAAATTATAATTTTAATTACACTTATACGCAAACCATTTATTCCTTTGAGGAACTAGGGAATCAGGGAGCTATAGAGGCAACAGATATCTCCAAAATTTATTTTAAAGCAGAAAACTCCTCTTCGACTGATAGATGGAAAGACTGGGTTGTTTATATGGCTAATACCGATAAAGAAGGTTTTTCTGATGTTTCTGACTGGATGCCCGATGACGAGATGGATATTGTTTTTAACGGCCAGATTAATGATACCGTGATTGGTGGTGAATGGTTGGAAATTACCTTAGACGAATCCTTTGCCTGGGATGGAGAAAGTAATATCGTTTTAGCTGTTGATCAAAATACCCAAAACTGGGGTGGCGATAATCCACATTGGGCAGCTTATACAGATGTTCCCAATAATGAGGGTTTTAGCAAAGGAATTTATTTTTATAGCGATACCGAAAATCCCGATCCAACTTCTCCGATAGAAGCTTTGGGTGTAACCAATACTGTAGCCCAAATTAAATTTTTCGGAGATTTATTGGCCGATTGTGAAGGGATCCCTGATGCTGGGACAACGGAAGGAGAGTTGAATGTATGCGCCGGTATTAGCTTTATGCTTTCAGTAGAAGACGCTTCAGTTCCCGCCAATGGCTTAGATGGTATATGGCAATCCTCTGAAGATGCCGACGATTGGACCGATATGGAAGAAGCTACCGCAACAACTTATTGGGTAGAAGAAGGTATTCAAGAAGAAACTTATTACAGATACAAAATAGAATGTGCAAACTCCGGAGAAAGTGCAGTTTCTGATACGCTAACAGTTACTTTAAATCTTGAAAGTGAATGTTATTGTATTCCTGAATATGAAGAGTATTGTGATGGTTCTTCCAGCGATCATTTGATCACTAATGTAACCTTAGAAGGAGAAAATATTACTTTAAACAACGATTCGGGATGTAGTGAAAATAGCTATGGAGATTATACCGAAGGAATGCCTGTTCCAGATTTAAACCCTGGTAATAATTATACCATAAGCATCTCGACAAATTGGCCAGTTCCTACAATGGAACACGCTCGGGTTTGGATAGATTTTGACCAAAGCGGTAATTTTGATGAGGAAGAAGAAATTGCTGTTACCGGCGATAATGGAATGA
>DATGSA010000404.1:0-7197 GCA_035303085.1 Flavobacteriaceae bacterium | reverse complement strand
ATCCCATCTCCTGTCCCATTTTTGTAGCTCCTTCCAACATATTCTCCAACTGTTCTTGACTCATCCCTTTAGTTTCTACAAGATGCTCAAGATCCGACTTTTTTGGATCGGTTTTAATTGTAGGATCCAGTTCAAAACTGTACCAACTAACCCTGACTTCATCTTTATGAGCAAACTTTTCTAAAGCATTTTCAAACTTGTGTTTGCCAATATAGCAAAACGGACACCTGATATCTGACCAAATTTTTATTTCCATAATTTATTATCTTACTGACAAAAATAACTATTTTACTGTATCCTAATGGTTAATAAACTCATAAGTATTTAGCAAGCTTTCAGTGGTTTAGCTGAAAAACAGACAAACTCCACGACTTGTCTTTATTTATAGCTCTTAGGCATAATTATGTTGAAATCCTTAGCCTTATAAAATAAACTCCAATCACTTAAAGATCTGACAAAAAGGGTTTAGGTGAAAGATTTCACCATTAAGATTTGACCTTAATCCGATTTCTATTTGGAAGAGCTTTCCCGTCCTCTCAAAACGAGCCTGAGGATTGGGAGCGCCAGGAAGACGAGTATACAGCTCACATCATAAACTTGGTCTGGTTTAGAATCTATATAATATGTTTAAAATATATTTCAATAATTGTTCCATTTTATAGTAGGAAAATTCATTGAACCCAGTGTCTAAAATGAGAACAAATAGCTTTTTTAAAAAAGAAATATTACTTTTTTAAGTGACTTAGATCTGGGTTGGATTACTTCAGAAAATCAAAAAAAAACAAAAGAACCAGTTTCTAACCGTTAAGAACGACTAAGTGTATACCCCCACAAAATCAATCAATTAAAAGAAAATAAACGGATAAATACCACAAAAAATAGCAACTCCTTCAAAAAACCACCATGAACCGGACAGATTGAATTACATTTGAAGAAACCATGCATAAACCATCGATAATGAAACCTTCAACAATCAACAATTATTTGTTATTAAAACTTCCACTTGCTCGTATTGCCGGAGTGAAGTTGTCATATTGTAAAAAAGAAGAAGCTCAAACCCGTGTAAAATATCGCTGGCTGAATCAAAATCCATTTAAAAGCATGTTTTGGGCTGTACAAGGAATGGCAGCAGAACTTTCTACCGGAGCATTATGTACTGCAAAAATCAAAAGTTTAAATAGCAACATTTCCATGTTAGTCGTCGACATGAAAGGTAAATTCACCAAAAAAGCAGTTGGCAAAATTAAATTTACTTGTACTCAAGGACTGGAAGTAGAAGAAATTATTGAAAAAGCAATTCTTACAGGTAAGAGTCAAACTTTAGAAATGAAAAGTGTGGGAATCGATGAAAAAGGAGATCAGGTATCTGTGTTTTATTTTAATTGGAGCTTTAAGCTGAGAACTTGAAATTTTAGAAGATGGAAGGCTACACTTTACATTCAAAAACACAAAGGATTCTTAGTTATTTGACCATACTTTTATATTTTCGCCCATTCAATTCAAATTTATGTAAAAATGAAAAAAATCATCTTATTGCTCTCTGCTATGGCTCTCTTAATTTCTTGCGATCAAGCTTCAGGAGAAAAAACTGCCTATGTGAATAACTCAACTTTATTCAAAGAATTTGAAGCATTTTCAGCTTCGACCAAAAGGTTTGAACGCAAACAGCAGCAATTACAAGAAGAAGTACAGCGGGAAGGACAAAAGTTTCAACAAAAAGTTCAAGATTTCCAAGAGAACTTTCAAAACATGACCGAAAAGGAAGCCGAAGAACTGCAGATGGAATTACTACAGGAACAACAACGATTGGAAAATGCAATGCAACAACAAGAAACCCAACTCAGAAATGAAATGAATCAAACGCAAGATTCTTTAGAAAACATTCTGATGACCGAGGTGAAAAATTATGCTGAAAATCAAAATTACACCTATATTTTTGGAATGAATGAAAACTACAATCTGATATACGCCAAAGATTCTAAAGACATTACAAAAGAAGTTTTAGACTTGTTAAATAAAAAGGAATAGTTTAATCAAAATGCAGAATAACCTATAAACACTTTTTTAATTTACAAAAAACTCACAAAAAACTGATTAAGCAACTTAGTCGGTTTTTTTTATTCAAAAGTTTAACATTTTTTATGTTTTTTTAGTTCGGTATTCACTGAACTAAGTATATATTTGCCGTTTTAAAATAAACAACCATTGAAAGAAAGAGAGATAAAAGAGCAGTTGGTGGAGGAGATCGGGGTGTATTTTGAAAAAACACTGCAACTGACTCCTTTGGCGGCACGTTTATATGGCCTGTTGATGCTTTGTCCAAAATCCGGACATTCATTTGAAGAGATTGTAGAATTATCTCAATCGAGCAAGAGTTCAGTTTCGGTCAATCTAAATTTGCTCTTGAACAATGGTAGTATTGAATATTTCACGAAACCCGGAGAGCGGAAGCGTTTTTTTCGCTTGAGCAAAAATTATTTAAAGGTAAGTCTGGAAAAATATAAAAACCAACTATCAGAAGAATTAAAAATACTTCAAAAAGTGAAGGATTTTAATGTTCAATACAACAAGGAAAAACACGAAAAGCATAAAGCTTTTGCAAAAATGTATACCGAGTATCTGGAAACACATTACCAGAACTTAGAACGTACAATAAATAAAATGAATCAAATCGAAAGAAAGTTTATATAATTATCCCATGAAAAAATATCTTTATTCTTTTGTTTTTTTGACAATTGCCCTCAGCCTAATCTCTTGTGGAAATCCGCAAGATCAGAATGCTCAGATGCAAGGTCAGCAACAAGCCACACCGGTGGTAACCGTCAAAATTCATACTGACAGCGCAACTACTTACAAGCGTTATTCCACTCGAATAGAAGGCATTATAAACAGTGACGCCAGACCTAAGATTTCAGGTTATATAACCGATGTTTTAGTTGATGAAGGCGAAAAAGTAAAGAAAGGACAAGTTCTTTTTCGCTTAGAAACAGAATCTTTATCAGAAGAAGCTTCTGCCGCTCAAGCAAACATCAATGCCGCTCAGGTTCAGGTCAATCAGCTTAAACCACTGGTTGAAAAAGATATTGTAAGTGAAAATCAACTGGCTACAGCTCAAGCAAAATTGAGTCAAGCTAAAGCGAGTTACCAAAGTATTAAAGCGAATATCGGATATGCCACAGTTAGAAGCCCTGTTGATGGATTTGTTGGAGAGATTAGAAAACGAAGAGGTAATCTCGTTAGTCCAAGCGACCCAAAACCTTTGACAGTAGTTACTGAAATCAGTCAGGTTTATGCTTATTTCTCCATGAATGAGAAGGATTATTTGAACTTTTTAAAGACCGCAGAAGGAGAAACCAGAGCTGAAAAAATTGAAAACATGCCTGAGGTTACCTTGGTATTAGCCAATGGTGACGAATACGAGCACAAAGGAAAAATCCAGACCATCAATTCTCAAATTGATAAAGAAACCGGTACCGTTTCTTTTCGAGCGATATTTGATAACCCTAATCAACTTCTCACCAATGGAAGTACCGGGCAAATTAAAGTGCCTACTTATTACGAAAATATGCCAATGGTACCAAGAAAATCTACTTTTGAAAGACAAGGTCGTACTTATGTTATGAAAGTTCAACAAACCGACAGTAGCACGGTGGCCTTACTCAATGAGATTTCTGTATCCAGAGGAGAAGGAAATCTTTATATCATACATTCAGGAGCCGAAGGAGGAGATGAAATAGTGGCCGAAGGCGTAGATAGACTTCGTTCCGGACAGGCGATTATACCAAATGAACAGCCGTGGGACAGCGTTGCTAAACCCGTTCAGCCTCAATTTAAATAAAATCATTTTTTGAAGAGTTTTAATTATGCTTGATAGATTTATAGAAAGACCGGTTTTGTCAACGGTAATATCCATAATTATTGTGATTTTGGGAATTATCGGAGTGACAACCTTACCCGTAACACAGTATCCCGATATTGCACCACCAACCGTAAGCGTAACGGCTACTTACCCCGGCGCTAATGCGGAAACAGTATTGGAGAGTGTGATCATCCCTATTGAAGAACAAATTAACGGGGTAGAAGGAATGACTTATATTACCTCTACCGCTTCCAATAGTGGTAGAGGACAAATTACCGTGTTTTTTGACCAGGATTATGATCCTGACATTGCCGCGGTAAACGTACAAAACTTGGTAGCTCTTGCAAACCCCGTATTGCCCAGTGAGGTGATTCAGATTGGGGTTGAAACCAAGAAACAGCAGAGTAGTGCATTGATGTTTATGTCAGTTTATAGTGAAAACCCGGAATACGACGATACTTACATCGCAAACTACTTGGATATAAATGTCGTTCCTGAAATAAAAAGAGTTCATGGAGTAGGAAATGTACAGGTTTTTACTTCTAAAAATTATTCGATGAGAGTCTGGATTAAACCGGACAAAATGGCTTCTTACGGCTTGGAACCTTCAGATGTTATCGCAGCGATTAACGAACAAAGTCAAGAAGCGGCTGCGGGTGCTTTAGGAGAAAACCACGGAGAAAGTTTCTCTTATACCATAAGATATTCCGGTCGATATGACGATAAAGAAGAATATGAAAACATTGTCATTAAAGCAATGGGAGACGGAGAATTCCTGCGTCTAAAAGATGTAGCTGATATTGAATTAGGAGCAGAAAATTACGGCACCGCTTCTACTACAAAAGGGTTTCCAAGTGTATCGATGGGTATTTTCCAAACCAAAGGTTCGAATGCAAGGGAAATTATTAATGAAATTTACGATCACTTAGAGGAAATGGAAAAAGATTTCCCCGAAGGATTGCATTATTTTGTTCCCTTTGATACCAACAAGTTCCTTAATGCTTCGATAAACAAAGTAGTGCGTACTTTGGTAGAAGCATTTATCTTAGTGTTTATTGTAGTGTTTATCTTCCTACAAGATATTCGTTCTACTTTAATTCCGGCTATTGCAGTTCCGGTATCTATTATCGGAACGTTTTTCTTCTTAAATTTATTCGGGTTTTCCATTAACCTATTGACCCTCTTTGCCTTGGTTTTGGCAATTGGTATTGTGGTAGATGATGCAATTGTTGTTGTAGAAGCCGTTCAGGCAAAACTCGAACAAGGTGAAAAAAATGTAATGAAGGGAACCAAGGAAGCGATGCACGAAATTGCCGGAGCAATTGTTGCGATTACCTTGGTGATGGGTGCAGTATTTCTGCCGGTAACTTTTATCCCGGGTCCGCCGGGAGTGTTTTATAAACAATTCGGGATTACCCTGATGATTGCTATTTTTATTTCAGCAGTAAACGCATTGACTTTAAGTCCGGCTTTATGTGCAGTTTTCCTGAAACCAAAAAAGGAAAATAATCAAAAGAAGAAAAATGTGATGGAACGTTTCCACACCGGTTTCAATACCGCTTTTAATGCCACAGTGCGTAACTATGGAAAATCCCTTCACTGGATATTTAAACATAAATGGGTCACCCCGCTCGTTTTGGTTTTAGCCGGAATAGGTATTTGGTGGACATCCAATCAGCTTCCTACAGGTTTTATTCCCGAGGAGGATCGAGGTGTTCTTTTTGCGAATGTCGAATTGCCTGTGGGAGCTACATTAGACAGAACAGCTGAGGTTGAACGAGAACTGACTGAAAAAATTATTCAAATTCCGGGAGTTCGAGGCGTTTCATTTGTAGCCGGATTTAGCTTGCTAAGTGGTCAAGGTGGTAACTTCGGATTAGGATTTGTTCAGTTAGATGATTGGGATGAAAGACAAGACGACGACAAATCTGCCGAGGCCATCCTTGGAAAATTATTTGGTGTAGCTGCAACGGTACCACAGGCCAACACCCTGTTTTTTGCGCCCCCAAGTATTCCGGGATATGGAGCTACCGGTGGTTTTGAAGTGAACTTCTTAGATAGATCCGGAGGTAGTTTTGACCAACTGAATGCGGAAAACCAAGAGTTTTTGATGAAACTAAACCAGAGACCGGAAATTCAATATGCGCAATCCGGGTTTAGTACCGAATATCCACAATATGAAATGGATATAAATATTCCGGTCGCCAAGGAGGCAGGAGTAGATGTAAATTCGATATTTAGAACCCTTCAAGGATATATCGGTGGAATTTATACAGCGGATTTCTCTCTATTTGGAAAACAGTTCAAAGTATATGTTCAAGCCGCTCCGGAAGACCGGGTTTCTACCGAAGACTTAGATAATATGTATGTGCGTACCGCCTCAGGAGAAATGGCGCCGGTATCCCAGTTTGTTGATTTAAATCGAACTTATGGACCAAGCTCCGTAACCAGATTTAACCTGTTTAATTCAACTAAAATTACCGGAGCAACAAATCCCGGATATACTTCAGGAGATGCGGTTAATGCCATTGAAGAAGTGATAACCGAATTCCCTGCAAACTTTACGGTTGATTACTCAGGGTTGACACGAGAGGAGGTAAAAGCAGCCGGACAAACCACTATTGTATTTGTATTGGTGATTGTATTTGTTTATTTCTTCTTAGCAGCGCAGTATGAAAGTTATTTATTGCCATTATCTATTTTGTTCTCCGTTCCGGTAGGAATATTCGGAGCTTATTTGAGTGCTATGTTGATGGGAGTAGAGAACAGTATTTATCTGCAAATTGCCTTAATTATGTTGATTGGATTGTTGGCGAAAAACGCAATTTTGATTGTTGAGTTTGCCATCCAAAGAAGAAGGCAAGGAGAAACGATTTTTGATGCAGCCATCGATGGTGCCCAAGCGCGTTTACGTCCAATTCTGATGACCTCCTTCGCTTTTATTTTTGGACTGATGCCCTTAGTATTAGCAACCGGGGTTGGTGCAGTCGGAAACCGTTCAATTGGTACCGGATCCGTGGGGGGGTTGCTGATAGGAACAGTTTTGGGAGTCTTTGTCATTCCTACTTTGTTTATCTTCTTCCAGTGGATCGAAGAAAAAATAGTCGGAGCACCCTTTGATGAGGAGCAATTAGAAGAAAATGCAAATAATTCTTTAGAAAAATAAGTTATGAAAAGCATATATAAAGTTTTAGGAATAGTTGTTACATTCTTGCTTTTGCAATCTTGTTTCGTAGCCAAAGACTATGAAGAACCTGAAAACATAATTGTAGAAGAGGAGCTTTATCGAACTGATGAAATCCCGCAAGACAGTATCGGTAATATGGCTGATCTTTCTT
>DATGSA010000403.1:0-4820 GCA_035303085.1 Flavobacteriaceae bacterium | reverse complement strand
AGCTGAAGAGGTGACGGGAAATGATAGATATTACAACGCACAACTCAGTAAAAATCCTTTTTGCGTTTGGGGAAGTGCCGGATTGTTTTCCGCACAATAAGCTCAAAAAATAACAGCTGAAAATATCGAGATTCTATTTTCTTTGAAAAGAAGAACCAGGGATACTGTTTGAAAAATTGTCTTCAAATGCAAAGATAATAGCAGATTCCATTACGTTAATAAAGCACGAAAAATTTCAAATATGAAATCAAAAATTCTGATTGTTGAAGATGAGGCCTCCATTCGGCGGGTATTAAAAAAGATCCTCACGGAAGAAAATAAAGACTATAAAGTGGACGAAGCCGAAGATGGTGGGGTAGGTATGGAAAAAATTAAAGCAACTGATTATGATCTGGTGCTTTGTGATATAAAAATGCCAAAGATGGACGGGATGGAGGTTTTACAAGCTACCATGAAATTAAAACCGGAAACCCCTGTGGTCATGATCTCCGGTCACGGAGATTTAGAAACGGCAGTAGAATGTATGAAAATGGGAGCATTTGATTATATTTCAAAACCCCCTGATTTAAATCGACTGCTCAATACGGTCAGAATAGCCTTGGATCAAAAACAGTTGGTCAGTGAAAATATTAGACTAAAAAAGAAAGTCAGCAAAAAATATGAAATGATCGGGGATTCACCTCAGATTTTAAAAATTAAAGAACTCATTGAAAAAGTGGCGCCAACTGAAGCCAGGGTATTGATTACCGGAGAAAATGGGACCGGGAAAGAACTGGTTGCCCACTGGTTACATGAAAAAAGTGCGCGTTCAAAAAAGACTATGATTGAAGTGAACTGTGCGGCTATTCCAAAAGAACTGATTGAGAGTGAGTTGTTTGGCCATGTGAAAGGAGCATTCACATCAGCAAATAGAGATAGAGCCGGAAGATTTGAAGAGGCAGACGGCGGGATTATCTTTTTGGATGAAATCGGTGATATGAGTCTTTCTGCGCAATCTAAAGTTTTGCGTGTTTTAGAAGAAAATAAAATCCAACGCGTGGGAAGCGGTAAGTCAAAAAAGATAGATGTACGCGTAATTGCCGCCACCAATAAAGATTTGAAAAAAGAGATAGCAGATGGGAATTTTAGAGAAGATCTATACCACCGTTTGGCGGTGATCTTGATTCACGTGCCTCCATTAAGAGAAAGACCGGAAGATATTCCTTTGCTGATAAAACATTTCGCAAAAAAAATTGGAGATGAACATGGCACAAAACCAAAGAAATTTGATAAGCAGGCTGTAAAGATACTTCAAAAACAAAAGTGGCCCGGTAATATCCGAGAGTTGAGAAACGTAATAGAAAGATTGATTATATTAGGAAAACCGACTATCGATAAAGAAGATGTAGAACTTTATGCAAGCTAAAATAATGCCGGTAGATTGATTGGGGATAATAAAATCTATTTCCCTTTATAACTCTTAGGAATATATCGTAAAAACCACATCGTATTACCGTCAGGTTGTTCCCAAGTATGGAAGTTTTCGAAACGATAACGCGCATATACAATTACATTCGTTCTAAGTCGGGTTTCAGTATAAAGCGGAAGTCCTTCATCTTCACACATTTTTAAAATTCTGTTCTTCATTTCCGAGGCAATTTGCGTGTTTGGCCCTCTGTCATCTTTTACAATTCCCCAAAACCAGGCATAGAAATAATCTCCCTCTTGAGGTCGTTGTTTTTTGATATATCGCTGATTGCGTAACACTTTCAGTGCATTTTTTAATCCCGTTACGTGAAATGCTAAACTTATGTCGGAAACTATATCTTTCCAGAAATTGTCATCTTTGGCGTTGGTTTTAAAAACCATAGCAATGCCCAAACCGTCTTTACCTAAGATAAGCGCATCTTCCTCTATAGATTTATTAACCATATAATCCGCCAAATAAAGAAAACGCTTGTCGCGATCACCGCCTTTTTTGACAATGTCTTCGGCCGATGGAGTTTCTTTTAGAATTTCGGCTACTCTTTGGATGATGAGTTGCTTATTCACGACGCTGGTTTTTCTGGATTCAAATTTACAAAACTAATCAAATACAAGTGCTTTTCTAAATTCAAAAATACAGATTCTTGATCGATTTTCGAAAATAACAATCCTTCTAAAATAAAAAAACCCTCTCATTATGAGAAGGTTTTTTGATTTTAAACCTATTGTGAAATTGAATCACAGCGCAATTTAATTGCCAGTTTATTCTTCCAATTCCATGATCATTTTTTGGAATTTTTGATTTAGTTCCTGGTCAGACTGAACAGCTTGAGCAATCTCCTGGTAACGTTCTAAGCTCAAACCACTGTCTTCTACAATAGCAACTTGTTCTTGCTGCGTTTTTTGTTCTATTTTTTGTAGCTTTTCATCTACGCGTCTCTTTTTATCCAATTCTTCTTTTGAAGGTTCAGATTGAACAGCAGCCGGGTTTTGTTCAGCCATACGAAGTTCTGTATAACGTTCGCCGGTCAAACCTTCTTTTTCAATCTCATTCAACATCTCTTGCTGACGTTCTTGGCTTATCTTCATAACACTTTGAGAAACAGTAACAAATTGCTTTAACTCAGCATCTTTAACCTCTATGTCTGTTTGTTCCTGTTGCATCATCTGTTGTTGAGGTGCTTGAGCAGAAAGTGTCAAGCCACCAAAAACAGCAACGAATAAGATGAGCGCTTTCATTCTTTTGATGGTAGTCATAATAATATTTAATTTTAAATTATTTAATTTCCCCAATTTTAAAAAAAAGTATTCGGTCTATCGAAAGAACTTCCTAAACTTAGACAAACTTTAACAGAAGCAGTAGAATAATCATAGCGTAACCCGATTAAAAAACAGTTTAATATGCTGATAAACTGTGTTTAATTGAATTTGAAGACGTCTTTTTTTTCGATTGAATGAGTGAAGAAATAGATTGATTTTAGGGGGATAGGATAAAAGTCTTTAAATGCGTTTTGAAGATAAGTTTATGGACAAATCACGAATGGATCAAAATCAAGAAGGTATTTTAGAAGATGGTCGGCAATGATTTGTTTGGTTCAGTTGTGCGGGAGTTTGCAATGAATCGACTTGATGTTCTGATAATATATTCTTTGCTGTTTTTATGGTCAAGTTTAATTAAAACTGGATTTTAGCGCTTGGTGAAAAAGAATTCATTTTGTTGTGTTCTATTTATAGAAATATCTCAAATGAATTAAAGGCAATTAAAAATAATTTTGCCCCCCAAAAAGCGAAAACCCCTGAAAACAAAGGCTTTCAAGGGTTCGTTGGTGGTCCCACCTGAACCTTTCTTGTTTTATTGTGGGTTTTAACGTAGTTTTACTCACTGACACTCAGTTGATTACAACTGACTTTAACTAATTTTAATTCACTTTAACTTGGGATAAAAAAAATATAGCCCCCTATATTGCCCCCCTATTAAAACACATTAAAAAATGAACTATTCTTTTGAACTACGAAGAAGTAAAAAAAATAAAAATGGACTAATACCTATTCGGTTAGTAGTAACTCATAATAGGTTAAGAATTCGAAAAAGCATAGATGCAAAAACTCTTTTGGAAGATTGGGATAAGTCTGACTATCATATAAACAATCCTAGAGTAAGCACTAATAAATTCTATAAGCAGTATAAAGACTTTAATAAGGAGATTAGGTTAGTTAAAGATAAGGTGGAAAATATTTTCGACTTTTTTGAATACAATAATATCCCATTTACAAAAAACGCCTTCCTTGAAAAATTTCAACAGATTGATGTCCATTCAAAGATCTCATTTTTTGATGCTTACGAAGAGTATATAAGAGTTTCTGAGTTTAAAAGAGCAAAAGCCACCATTACAAAATATAAGTCTGTTAGAAACTTCCTAATGGACTTCGTCGCTTTCACTCAATACCCATTAAGATTTGACAATATTGACTATCGATTTGAAGAGGCTTTTATGGAGTATTGCTTTAAAGAAAGGAAAACTCTCAACAATTATTATGGAAAGTTAATTTCAACACTTAAAGCATTTATGCAATGGTCTTTTGATAGGGGCTATCATAATCATTTAGATTTTAAACGTATAAAAAGGAAAGAGGACGATATAGAGGTTATTTATTTGACTCTAGACGAAGTAAAGAAGCTCTATGAATATGACTTCCCTACTCCTGCATTAAATAGAAGTCGTGACTTCTTTTGTTTTTTATGCTTCACCGGACAGAGACATAGCGACATCTATCAAATTAGAGATGCAAATGTGCAAGGAAACTATCTTAATTTTACAGTGAAGAAGACGAAGGAAACAAGTCATCAAGTTTTTTTAAACGATAAAGCAAAAGAGGTTTTAAACAAATATAGAAATACAAAATATGCCCCTATACCAAAGATCACTTCTCAAAAACTGAATAAAAACATTCAAAGATGTTGTGAAATAATTGGTCTTACCGAAGAAGTGGTATTAACACGTTTTGTTGGCTCAAAGCGTCTAGATCAAACTTTTAGAAAGTGCGATATAATAACATCGCACGTAGGTAGAAAAACGTATATAACTAATGGCTATGCACTAGGTATAGATGAAAGGGTTTTAAGGTTAAATACTGGAAGTAAAGATGAGAAAAGCTTTAAACGATATTTAAATATACCTACTGAATATCAGGAGAATGAGTTAACAAAATGGGGTTTCTAAAAATGAATAGAATGTCTAAGAAGTTTATATACAAAAATATTTTCGAGCAAGTTATAGAGTATGTTCATAATAGTTATCCTGACATTGACTATCAAAATCTGGCTTTCACTCTGCTAAAGAATGCTGATGAAAAAG
>DATGSA010000402.1:0-4304 GCA_035303085.1 Flavobacteriaceae bacterium | reverse complement strand
CATTGGAAGATCCTGCATAATAAATAATATCATAGGCATTCAAATCCGCATCCGTTCCGGGTTTTTCTTGTTTGTATTTTTCATCAACCGGAAGCGCTTCTTGGAGTTCAGGGAGAAACGCAGCATACTTCGCCAATCTTTCACTCCATTCTATATCCTTATGCAAAAGCGTGGCTTCATAAGAAGATTTATAGCCGAACAGCTGATCTTCATAAGTTTCTATCGGCCCAATGACCAAATCGAATTCATTGTCTTTCATATCCATCCAAGCCAAATCGCTTGCTCTAAATTCATCATTCAGCAAAGCATCTGCTCGTAAATTCAAATAATCAGCAAAAGATTTTTCTTCTGCTAAATCCGCGGCTTTCCTCAGCAACTCCGCTGCTCTTTTTAATTCTGCTTCGAATTTTTCATGATAAGGCAAAGTGTAAAGTTCTCCCTCGTCATCTCGGCGTAAAAAGGTATATAGACTTTCTTTATCCAGCAAATCTGCTTTCTCAAATTCCTCTTTTGTCATATCATCGGGATAGAAATTTGCTCCTTTTGGTTTTTCACCGATTCCTTTTACAAAAGGTTTGTCGGCATCCAATCGATCCCACGGACCGTAATTGATTTCTATGAATTGTTTTACGGCAGGATCATCTTGTGAATTAAGCAAATCCGTTGGATCTCCATAAGCTTGAACCCAAAACAGCGTATCCATAATTTGGGAAGCCTCTAATAAATGCACCAGCATTTCCCTTTGGTTATCAGTGATATTATCCAAATCTGAAGTCAGTTTCACCTTGGCATATTCATCTACTTTTTGTTGAATATTATTGTTTACGGATTCTTTTTCGGTTACCTCCATAGTTTGATCTTCTTCTTTGGTTTTATCTTCTTTACAGGAATATAAAAGCATTGTAAAGGCTACAAAAGTTAATAAAAGTGCTGTTTTTCTCATTTGTTAAATATTTATTTTATAAAAGTAAGAATTTTTCCGGATTTAAGCGCTTAATAAAAAGGGCTTCCTTCTTTCACAGTTTTTGTGTAGATTTGGGGAAAATATATAAAAATGAGGAAATTTAGTTTATTACTTCTTATTGCGTTGTTGAGCACGGCTTTTCTACAAGCGCAAGAATCCGGTGGAATGTGGATCCCGACGGAATTGAATGAAGCCGAAATGAAGCAAATGGGAATGGAGATATCTGCGAAAGACATTTTCAATCCCGATGCGCCGAGTATTAAAGATGCGATTGCTCATTTTGGAGGTGGATGTACTTCTGAAGTGATTTCGCCCAACGGATTATTACTGACCAACCACCACTGCGGATACGGTCAAATTCAAAGTCATTCCAGCGTTGAAAACGATTATCTAAAAGATGGTTTTTGGGCAATGAACCAAAACGAAGAATTGCCAAACGAAGGCTTAACCGCTACTTTTATTGTCGATATTCAAGAAGTGACCGATAAGGTGCTTCAAGGAATTACTGATGATTTGGAAGAAAGTAAACGCCAGGAACTCGTCAAAGACAACATCGAAATTATCTCTAAGAATATCGTCAAAAAAGATTATCAAGATGTTTTTGTCAGAGCTTTTTATAAAGGGAATAAATACTATCTGTTTATCACAGAAACTTACCGAGATGTGAGATTAGTTGGTGCGCCACCTTCTTCTATCGGGAAATTCGGTGCCGATACCGACAACTGGTCTTGGCCGCGACACGTAGGAGATTTTGCACTGTTTAGAATTTATGCAGATGAAAACAACGAACCTGCAGATTATTCGGAAGACAATATTCCTTACACGCCAAAACATTTCCTTCCGGTTTCAAATAAAGGCGTAACCCAAGACGACTTCACTTTTGTGTTCGGTTTCCCCGGAACTACAGATGAATATTTACCTGCCGTTGCATTACAGCAAATGCTCGACGTGGTCAATCCCGCGAGAATTGGAATTCGCGATGTAGCCTTGGAAATCTTAGATGCTAAAATGAGAGAAGACGATGAAACTCGTATTAAATATGCTTCAAAATTTGCAGGAATCGCCAATTACCATAAAAAATGGACCGGTGAAAGTATAGGGTTGAAAAAGTCGAATGCTGTTGAAAACAGACAAGCCTACGAAAAGGAGTTTATGGAAAGAATTTCTGAAAACCCGGAATATGAAGAACAGTACAAAAACCTCCTAAGTGATTTTGATAAATTATATGAAGAAAATGCAGATTTCGAATTTGCCAAAATATATTTTGATGAAGCTATTTATCGAAACTCCGAAACTTTTCGTGTAGGGTTATTGATGAATAATTTATTGGAAGCTTTTGAAGATCCCACCGTAACTCAAAAAAGAGTAGATGATTATAAAAACCGTTTGACCAGTCACTTAAAAGGTTTGTATAAAAACTACGATGCGGATTTAGATGAAGAGGTTTCTTTAGCTTTAATCGAATTGTACCAAAAAGATGTTCCTGCAAAGTTTTTACCGGAAGAAGGAATTAATATCGATACAAAAACCTTTAAAAATTCTTTTATCACCGGTCAAAAGGATATCAATTCAGCAAATGTACTGAAAGATGTGGAAAAAGCATTTGCAGACAACGATGCTTTGCTCGAAGCTTTAAAAACAGATCCAATGGTGAAGGAAATTGGAAAAATTCGCAACGCTTATGAAGAGAATGTATCGAAGAAATATTTGGAAATTCAAAGTCAACTATCGCAATTACAGCGTACTTATATGAAAGCGCAATTGGAAGCTTTCCCCGACAAAATATTCTTCCCGGATGCCAATTCAACTTTGCGGGTAACGTACGGAAAAGTGGATGGCTACAAGCCGGAAGACAAGCCACGTTACGAGCCAATAACCTATTTAGATGAAGCGGTTGAAAAATATATTCCCGGTGATTATGAATTCGATATGCCTAAAAAACTAAGAAAGTTAGAGAAGAAAAGACGCTATGGCGATTACGGCGTAGGAAAAAGAAGAAAGGCTAAAATGCCTGTCAACTTTATCGCTACCAACCACACGACCGGAGGGAACTCAGGAAGCCCGGCTTTGGATAAAGACGGGAACTTGGTCGGTTTAAACTTCGACAGAGTTTGGGAAGGTACGATGAGCGATTTCAATTACGACCCGGAAATCTGCCGAAATATTATGGTGGATTCTCGTTATATTTTATTTATAATCGATGAGTTTGCCGGAGCCGGTTATTTATTGGAGGAAATGGATATTGTGGAGTAAATCTTTGAACTGATCATTTTTAAATATACAAACGCTATTTCCATTGGAGGTAGCGTTTTTTTATGAATCGCTTTTGCCTAAATGTTTTCTTCCGATCCTTCGCTGTTAGTGACACCAAAAATTTTCGCTCAGTAGGACAAAAACAAATTTTAGAGAACTCTTCAAGGGGTTCGAAACCCTTGAAGAGTTTACAACTTGCTTATTTTCATTGATTGAAATAAACATCTATTACTATCACACGTTGTCTTTTCAATGGCTATAAAATTGAGTTTTTTTCATTTTCAAAAACCTTGTTTGCAATCGCAAAAATTATCACTCAAGAAGCAACATAATAGTTACAACCACCCCTGAAATAACTAAACCTGCGGTTTATTTATTTCGTCCCCTCCTTTTTTAAGGAGGGGAGCTTGTTTGTGGGTTTTAAGTAGCTGGAAATCAAGGGTAAACTCTTCATTTTATTATGTTTAATTCATTTTGATTTTCTTAGAAAGAAGTTTGTCTTTCACTATTAAGCTTCTATAAATCAACAAACAAAGGCTCCTTTCCTTTTCAAGGAAAGGACAGCTTGATAATCAAACTTGTTTGATTGTCAAGCAGGTAAGGTTCCTGCTGTTTTGAAGTAGAAGGTTTGCTCTGCTCCTTGATTATGACTGTTTCAAGAAAACAACATAACAGTTACAACCACCCCGGAAATAACTAAACCTGCGGTTTATTTATTTCGTCCCCTCCTTTTTTAAGGAGGGGAGCTTTGTTTGTAGGTTTAAATAACTGTAAATCAAGGATAAACTCTTCTTTTGTTATGTTTAATTTATTTTAATTTTCTTAGAAAAAAGCTTGTCCTTTACTATTAATAGTCTATAAATCAGCAAACAAAAGCTCCTTTCCTTTTCAAGGAAAGGACAGCTTGATAATCAAACTTGTTTGATTGTCAAGCAGGTAAGGTTCCTGCTGTTTTAAAGTAGGAAGATTGTTCTGCTCCTTCATTATGTTAATCAAGAAAGCAACATAACAGTTACAACCACCCCTGAAATAGCTAAACCTGCGGTTTATTTATTTCGTCCCCTCCTTTTTTAAGGAGGGGAGCTCG
>DATGSA010000401.1:0-8381 GCA_035303085.1 Flavobacteriaceae bacterium | reverse complement strand
ATCAAGAAAGCAACATAACAGTTACAACCACCCCTGAAATAACTAAACCTGCGGTTTATTTATTTCGTCCCCTCCTTTTTTAAGGAGGGGAGCTTTGTATTTTGGTTTAAATAGCTGTAACTCAGGGATAAACTCTTCTTTCTGTTATGTTTAATTCATTTTGATTTTCTTGGAAAGAAGTTTGTCTTTTACTATTAAGCTTCTATGAATCAGTAAACAAAAGCTCCTTTCCTTTTCAAGGATAGGACAGCTTGATAATCAAACTTGTTTGATTGTCAAGCAGGTAAGGTTTTTGCTGTTTTGAAGTAGGAGGTTTGCTCTGCTACTTGATTGTGACTGTTTCAAGAAAGCAACATAACAGTTACAACCACCCCTGAAATAACTAAACCTTCGGTTTATTTATTTCGTCCCCTCCTTTTTTAAGGAGGGGAGCTTGTTTGTGGGTTTTAAATAGTTGGAAATCAGGGGTAAACTCTTCTTTTTGTTATGTTTAATTTATTTTGATTTTCTTAGAAAGAAGTTTGTCTTTCACTATTAAGCTTCTATAAATCAGCAAACAAAAGCTCCTTTCCTTATCAAGGAAAGGACAATTTTACAATCAAACTTGTTTGATTGTAAAGCAGGTAAGGTTTCCTGTTTCTGAAATTGAAGCTTTGTCTATTTAAGCTATACCACGAATTCAACTTAAGGATTGCTCCCAACAAAAACCTATTTCCTATTCCAACAATAACAACTATATTACCCAAAAATAGTGCGCAGTCAAATGGAAAAGAAATTACAACAAGCTGATGAAAATCTAAGAGAGTCGATACGGTTACAGATCAATGCAGTACCGGGAGCTCAGCTGGTAGAGGATAGCAATTATATTATCTACAGTATTGGCGAAAAAAGTACGGATCCGCATCTCAATGGCGCATTGTGTTTAAATGATGATTATGCAGAAGAAATGCTTGAAAGGGCAAACGTGTTTTTTGAGGATTTGAACTTGGATTATACTATTTGGGTCAGGGATCATGCCGATTTTAAATTGGAAGAATTGCTAAAAAAGAGCGGTTGGAAACCAAGTAGAATTCCTGGATCGGCGGTGATGATTATCGAAGAAAAAATAAAAAAAGCCGAGCTTCCTAAAGGCTTTAAAGTAGAAAAAGTAATAGACCGATATCATATTAATGATTTCGGAAAAGTGGTTAAGCAGGCATTTGATAAGACACGACCGCTGATAAATCAAATGCTTAAAACCGAAGAGACTTTGATTGATGATAATATAATCGCTTATGTGGTTTATGAAGAAAATATACCGGTATCTGCTGTAATGACGGTATTCTCCGAAGATACAGCAGGTATTTATTGGGTAGCAACGGTAGAGCAGGCCAGAGGTAAGGGGTTGGGAAGTTTTGTGACACAAATTGCTACCAATATGAGTTTCGATCGCGGTAAAAGTCTGGTAATTCTTCAAGCTTCCGAATTAGGGGAAGGTGTTTATAAAAAGTTGGGGTTTCAAACGATAACCAGATATAGAACTTATACGGTGAGCCTATCAATATAACAAGTTTTAAAGGACTTGAGACCTTTGCTTTTAGCGTTATTTAAAGTTTGATTTAAGAATGAGGTTTTTAAGAGAAAGATTAATGTTGCTTATAGTCTACATATCATCATATTTGTAGCATGAATATTAAAATTAAAGTAAGGAAACGCATTAGAGAAATAAGGCTGAATTCTGAAGTGTCTCAAAAGGATTTGACTTATATCGCTGATATAGATAGGAGTTTTATTGCCAGTGTTGAAAATGGCCAAAGAAATATATCTATTGTAAACTTAGAAAAAGACATCTATTGCGCTCCGTACTACTTTAAGTGAATTATTTAAAGGAGTTTAATGAAAATAAGAATAAAACATTCAGAAGTTAGAGAGTTATTAGCGGGTAAAGAATTTGATTTTCCAAAATATACCACTCAAATAATGAATTTAGCCAATCAAAACTCCCAAGGTACTCGCTCAAAAGTTGTGGGACAAATGAGCGATTTAATTCAGGAATTTGAAGGTAAAACAATAGAAGAATGGCAAGAATGGTACTTCGAAAAACATCCTGATTCTTTGGAAGTCGCTACTGATAAAGTTTGGGAAATGGTAAAGAAATTAAAAGATGCTATTTCTGATATCGATAAAGAGTTGGTAGAAAAATGGGTGGAAGAATTGGTTATTGTAAAAACATTTGCCGGATTAAAATTTCAGGAAGCTATTCTAATTAAACTTTCGAAACATTTTGATAAACCTTATCGTTTAGCTCAACAAGTAGATGAAAGACAAGGTATAGATGGCTTTTTGGGAGAAAGTCCGATAAGCATAAAACCCATAACTTACAAAGCAAAAAAAGGTTTAAATGAATTTATCAAGATTCCGATTGTGTTTTTTAGCAAAAATAAAGAACGAATTTTAATTGAATTTGATGATGAGGAATTTCATAAGGTATTAAAATAATGTTTGCTGGGATACGGGTTTTCTTTTTAAATCCGTTTCGGTTTTAGTAGGGAATTCTGATTTGTAAAAAGCAAGAATCTCATTTTTATTTTCAGAAAGACGTTTTATATAACGAAACTTAATGGAGGTTTCTTGTTTTGTCATTACAGGAAAATTAAGATTTTCATTATAATGTTTTATTTCATTTTTGCTAGAATCAGCACTTCTTTGTCTTACAAAATTAATATGCTGATTTATTCTATTTTGTATTAAAGAATTATAGAAATCGATTGGAGTATTTTTTATGTTTTCGAGAATTATATCTTTAAATAACGGATCAATTTCATATCCTATACTGTTCCTATTTGAAGCAATAGCTGCTAAGGTGGTAGTTCCGGTACCCATAAATGGATCTAAAACAGTTTCCCCTTGTAATGAGTACATATTTATCAATCTGTATGGAATTTCAAAAGGAAAAGCAGCACTTCTTTTTCTGGTTTTTGAATTGTTCAGCTTTTGCTTTGTTCCTTTTAAATCCCATAAATCAGAAAACCATTTATTGCGTTCTTCCCAGAAAAATGAGCTTTCTTGACGTTGGGCTTTTTCTGATGCTGTTTTAAAATTCCTTTTGCCTCCCTTTCTAAAAATCAAAATCCATTCATGTTCCAAAGTAACATACGCGCCTGCGGGAAGCATTCCACTTCCCATAAATTTATTGGGAGCATTGGTTTGTTTTCTCCAAAGAATGTTAGGGAGATTAGGAATTCCTAAATTTTGAAAAGCTGATATAATTCGCGAATGATTTGGATAAAGAGAAAAATTCTTATCGACTGTTCTTGTGGCATCTCCGATATTGATACAAGCAAACCCTCCAGGTTTTAAAACTCTGGTAACTTCTTTCCAAACTTTATCTAATTCTAAATGCATTAACTCAAAAGCAGCTAAACCATTATGATTATCTAGTTGTGTTTTAATAGCCGGGTTTTGATCAATCATAATCTCATCCCACATTTTAATCATCGGATAAGGTGGAGAGGTAACAACGAGTTCAATGGAATTATCTTGTAACTGCTCCATATTTTGGGCAGCACTTATTATAATCTGATGTTTGGTCTGGTCTAAATTCATAAAACAAAGATAAGAATAAGTTGCTTATACTAGTTTTAAATTTGACTATCTGGATTTTGGATATTCCAAGATTCTTTTAATTTATTTACGCGTTCTTCTAATTTTGGTATTCGTGTTTCCAAATTACTAACAGCTTTAGTTATTTTTTCTGAGGTGCTGATTTTAAAATAACCTTTATTTGAGCTTCCTATTAAATTCCCACCTTCTACAACAAGTTCCCGAATGTATTTTCTAATAGTTTCTTGTGTTCTGCCTGGATCAGTTTGCGAGGTTAATTCTTCCCAAATTTCATCTGATTTAATGTTCCCTTTTGTGTTTTCTATAATTTCAAGAATTTGCGCTTTTATTTCCTCCTTTTTACTCATAAGTAGATTGTTTTATAATTGTTGAATATAGAGATTCTCAAAGAACTTAAAAATAAAATAGAAAGCTGTATTTACTATTTATCTAAAGTTTTTATTTCAAACAAATTTATTTTGGTCAATACTATTTAGGGAAGTTCAACCCACAACTCATCATTCATAATTCATCGAATGCACGAATGATTGTTGTGAAGAAAAAATAAGATAATTAGGTTTTTAGCAAAGTATTGTTTTGGTTATGAGGTTGATAAGCTTTGATTAAGGAAGGGATATAATTTTTGTATTTTAAAAAACTCACTTCGTAAATCATAACGCAAATTATTCCACACTTTTATTGTTTTTGATTTGGGTTTCGTGTTTGGAAATGGCGTTGCCAACCCTTTGATATTTTGCTTTTTCATGGCGTCTTTTTTGGGATAACAAGTTGATAATCAAAGGGGTATCAGGTTTTTTCCTTTAGACGCTGTATTGAGCGAAGTGGAAATGCATTTTCACCTCAACATCTTTCTGATAAAACAATTTTAAATTTACTACATCCTTGGTCTGTCGAAATTATTTTAGCATAAGTGGTAGAATTCACTACTGGTCACTTAAAACAAGGGATTACTTACAAGTAGCATTTAATAATGAATATTCTTCATTGAGGTTTAAGGAGAGTTTATTAAATTTGACAACCCGAGAAAGACCAAGGTGATTTGAAGATATTTATAAAGTCAAGATAGCATCGCGTCGCACAGACTTTAACGCAATAAAAGAACTTCAGGGTCATAAATGTTCGATGGTAATTAATGATAGTGAAATGTGAATTATTAACCAAAACGATCAACGCTATTTTAGGGAAACTTAATTTCAAATTCACCAATTGACAAGTACAAAAACAAATAAGAATAGAAAAACAATTAAATTATGGATGCATATATTATAGATGGAATCAGAACGCCCATCGGCAAGTTTAAAGGAACTTTATCTTCGGTAAGGACAGACGACCTGGGGGCTATGGTTATCAAAGAAATTGTAAAAAGAAATCCCGATATTCCTAAAGAAGCTTATGAGGATGTGATTTTAGGCTGTGCCAATCAGGCCGGAGAAGACAACCGAAATGTGGCGCGAATGTGTTCGCTTTTGGCAGGATTACCTTATACCGTTCCCGGAGAAACTGTGAACCGTTTATGTTCCAGTGGATTATCCGCTATTATTCACGCCAATCGTGCGATTAAAGCAGGAGATGGAGATTTATTTATTTCCGGAGGAGTAGAACACATGACCAGAGGACCTTACGCGGTTTCTAAACCTTCTTCGGCTTATGGAACCGATTCAAAAATGTACGACACCAGTTTCGGATGGCGTTTTATCAATCCGAAAATGGAAGAGATGTATGGTACAGACGGGATGGGATTTACAGCTGAAAATTTGGTAGATAAATATGATATCTCTCGTGAAGACCAAGATGCTTTTGCCGCGTGGAGTCAACAAAAAGCTACCGAAGCACAAAAGAATGGTCGATTGGCAAAAGAAATTATGCCGGTAGAAATCCCGAGAAGAAAACAAGATCCTTTGATATTTAAAGATGATGAATTCATCAGACCGGGAACTACAACAGAGATTTTAGCCAAACTACGTCCCGCTTTTAGAAGAGAGAACGGAACGGTAACCGCCGGAAATTCTTCAGGCTTAAATGACGGCGCAGCAGCTACGATTATTGCATCGGATAAAGCAGTTGAAAAACACGGATTAAAACCGATGGCTAAAATCTTAAGCTCAGCTGTAGTAGGAGTAGAGCCAAGAATTATGGGAATCGGTCCGGTTGAAGCTTCCAATAAAGCTTTGGAAAGAGCAGGATTGACGATGGACGATATGGACGTCATCGAGCTCAACGAAGCTTTTGCCGCGCAAACCTTAGCTTGTACAAGAGCTTGGGGATTAAAAGATGACGATCCGCGGTTGAATCCAAATGGAGGAGCAATTGCAATCGGCCACCCCTTAGGAGTTACCGGAGCAAGAGTTTGCTATTCCGCTGCCTTAGAATTACAATTAACCGGTAAGAAATATGCTCTGGTCACCATGTGTGTTGGCGTCGGACAAGGTTATGCTGCGGTTATTGAAAATGTGAGTCAGTAGTTCTAATAGACTTCTCAATAAATATTTTATCCCCATTTGCACTGTTTGTGTGGGTGGGGATTTTTTTGTGAGTTGTAAATGGTGAATTGTAAACGATTCCATATATCTAACCCACTAACCCGTCAACAGACCAACCCATAGTTAGTACTTAATCTTCTCCCCATTTAGGGGAGACCGAGAGGGGTTAATAATAGAGGTTCTATATTGATATTAAATTAGTTTTTCTTGCTCCTTGTCCCCTCCGCAAACCTTGCCCAGAGGAAGGAAATTACTTGACTTTTTGATTTAAGTTTTTCTTTCCGTTGTAACTTGTATAATTAATTTACGAACCTACATTATTCAATCTTCAATCTTCAATCTTCAATCTTCAATCTTCAATCTTCAACCCAACTCACGATATCTCTTTCTCAAAAACCCGTCCCTTTGTCTTTCTGTATGCTGAAGGAGACAATCCGGTATGTTTTTTAAAAGCTTTATTAAAAGAAGATTTTGAGTTGAAACCCGACTCCAATCCCATTGCAGTTAAGGTATAATTGTTGAAATCCGGATTATTTATATAAGTTTTCATTTCTTCTACCCTAAGCTGATTGACGTAGCAGGAAAAGTTAACTTCGAGTTCTGCATTGATCAGTCGAGAGAGATAGCTTTTATTTATTCCAATTTCTTCAGCCACCATATCTAAGGAAAGCTGGTTGTTCAAATAGTTTTTTTCTTCTTTTATATATTGTTCAAACGCAATAATATGTTTGTTTTTTGATGGAGGTGATTCAATTGTTATTTCATTGGAACGATCTGCATAAAATTTTCTGATTTTTTTGCGTTCCTTTAAAACCCCCACTTTATAAAGTCCAACATGACCCAAAATATAAATGATAATAGAAATTGAAACATAAAGAAAATAATAAAACAGGCTGTTATTGGCGTCCCATATTATTTCTTCTATAAAGGCGATTACCCAGAAAAATAAAGCTAAAAGCATCAAAAAGAAAAGTGTTTTTAGCCAACGCAAATCTATTTTAAAAGTATTCGATTGATCTGAAGCTTGTTGCTTCTCATATTCGATTATAAAACTGTTACAAATCAAAAGCAAGATGATAGCAAAAATCAGACTGAAAAAATCATTAATAACTTCTAATTTTTCTATAAATAGAAAGTCGCTCCCTGACAAAAACTGAAAGGAATGACCGATTTTAAAATAAAGTGTTAGGAAAAAAGCTATTGCAAAAGGAAAATACAACCATTTTTCTTTGGGCTGTATGGGTCGATTTGGAAAGAGAAATGTTTTGATATAAAAGTAAAAGAACACGACATCAATATAACCATAAGGGATATAAATAACGCCATAGAATAGCTCTTCAGTAATCAATCCGCTATTCCAAAAATAATTTTGCAAGTTGCCTATAGAAAAACTCAGAATCAACAAGGCGAGATAAAAATTGCTTCTCTCTTTAAATCTTTTAGAACTAAGAATAATAATAGTAAACAGGATTCCCTGAATACCGCTAATCAGCAATATTATATTCAATACGGCAAAAATCATAAAAGCCGGTTTTAGTGATAAATTTAATTAATCGCCTTTCCATGACTAAAATTAAAATCTCTTTAAAATTAATAAAAACAAATCAAATAGTCTCAAAAAGTGAAATAAGCGCAAAAAGTTGTCCTATTTATTGACATATTCAAATATACGAAACTCTTGGCAGGTTTTTTACGTCTATTTTAGATAAAAATTTAATAACGTTAAAATCTTTTTATTATGAAAAAGCAACTATTTTTTCTGCTTTTGTGTTGTATATCGCTAATCGGTATGCAGGCACAAACCATTACGTGGACAGGTGCTGTAAATGACCTGTACAACAATGCCAACAACTGGAGCCCGGCCCAAGTGCCCACGGCTACCAACGACGTGATTATTCCAACAGGGAGTACGATGATTATTAATGCTTCTGCTTCGGTAAAATCGATTGAAGTACAGGGAACATCCAGCATTACGATAGACCAAAATTTAAGTTTTTCGGATGCTTCGTCATTTAGTAGTAATACAACCGTTAATTGGAATAACAGTTCCCTATACGGCGGCGGCATTTTGACCAATAACGGGACGGTCAACCTAACTACCGGTAACTCTCGGTATATTTCAGGTGCCACGACTATAATCAACAATGGTTTATTTACGATGCCTAATGGAGGTCATCTACGCCTGTACAATACCGCTGTTTTCAATAATACTGAATCCGGTATTTTTGATATTCAATCTGATGCTACCATAACCTATAGTGGAAGTGAAGCCCATAACTTTATCAATTCGGGACTCCT
>DATGSA010000400.1:0-5318 GCA_035303085.1 Flavobacteriaceae bacterium | reverse complement strand
GCTGCGGCCTCTCGTTTCGATTCGGGATAAGCTTGTTTGAGTTCTTGCTTGTCACGGATAACACGCATTCCACGACCACCTCCACCCGAAGCAGCCTTGAGCATCACGGGATAACCGATTTTCTCTGCTTCTTCAATGGCAATTTCTACAGTATCGAGTTCTTTTTCATTGCTTTGAATTACCGGAATACCATTGTCAATCGCCACTTTTTTAGCCATCACTTTGTCTCCCAACGACCTTAAAATTGAAACATCGGGACCGATAAAAATAATTCCATTTTCTTCACAAGCCTGTGCAAAATCAGCATTTTCAGCTAAAAATCCATACCCCGGATGAATGGCATCAATATCGTTTTCTTTGGCTAAACCAATTATTTTATCAATATTGAGATAGGGTTTTATCGGATCATCATCCTCTCCTATTTGATAAGCTTCATCTGCTTTATATCGATGTAAAGAATAGCGGTCTTCATAAGTATAAATCCCTACGGTTCTCAATCCGATTTCCGTACAAGATCTAAAAATTCTAATGGCGATTTCTCCTCTATTGGCAACGAGTACTTTCTTGATTTCCATGAGTGGTTGTCTGTTTTAAGGTTCTTGGTTAATTGAACGTTTAAAATACATAAAAAATATGACCTTTAAGCTAAAATGAAAAAACAAGTAGGATTTTAGTGTTTATTTTAATGACTCGATTTTTGAATCGGGCTTTATTACTTAAAACTTCAAAACACTGGAATTTGAAATTTCCCAGTCTTTTTTATTAATTATTTTTAAGGCCTAATCACTTAACTAACCGTTATCACAAAAAACTTAACGCAAATCACCTATCTGGTTCTACTGTTATTTTAATGGTATCTATGTTTTGAGATTTAAAGATTGTTCAAGTTCTTGTCATATCGAGTGTTTTTTCTTGAGGCACAAAAGAAAAAATGTATCAAGATATAAACAAGAATTTATCGGATAATCATCTCTAAATCAAATTGTTCTCGATACCTGCCCGTAATTATTTTGTTTGAATTGATGGCAGACGCGGCAAAATGTATAAATTCCACCTTGTTCCATTTATAAATTTCGATCGAACTGACCACCATATTTTGATTGTAATTTAAAAGAACCCATTAAATTCGTGGTATAACCACCTATCTTTACTTTGTGTAAGAGTGTCCCCGCTGTTGATGACTCTACCTTATCACATCCATAACAGTGATACTTATACCCCTTTTTCTGGCAACCCTTTGTGTGCCCCCATCTGGGCAAATAAATCCATCGCTCCATTTTAATTCCGTCAAATAAGCCTTTCAAGCTTCATCATTAGGGAACCTTTCCGTAAAGTTTAGGATATTTTACCTTCACATTTCATAATAGTCAGTGTTTATAAGGACTACTATATGGCTTTTATGTATATAACTCAATAAATTATAACCTTATATTACAGGAATCCCAGAAAATAATATAAAAACCATGCGGACATGTTAATGAGATGTAGAAATATAAGTGGCCAGAAACCAAAAGATTTCGTATTAGTCAAACCATGAATATCTTTTAATCTATACAACGTTATTGACGGTTCATTTTCAAAGTGGATGTCAAAGGCAATCAAATTTGTTTTGTTTCATTTCTAATGCTTAAGAAACCAATAACAAATAATTGAAAGTCCTTTTGATAATTACGAAATTCATTTATATTTGCTATCACCAAGTATCATAATAATCAACAACCTATAGAAACCTCGCATCAGCCATACTTTAACTGCCAATCCTTTGTAATAAACAGGCATTTATAATTCGCAATATTGGTCATATAAAAGAGTTCTTTCGTCACTTAATGAGCTCTGAACTAATCAATAATTCAAGGTTTTATGTTTTTACCGGTAATTATCTATAGCTGATTATTTGCCAATTTTTAAATCCGAAGCAAATTTTAAATAATAATGAAAAATCAGCTTATATTATTCTCAATCATATTTTTAAGTCTTAATTGCTATTCACAAATTTCCTTTGAGGAAGGATATTATATTGACAATTCTAACCAAAAAATCAGTTGTCTGATCAAAAACATAGATTGGAAGAACAATCCAACTAAATTTGAATACAAACTAACGGAAGATTCTGATATTAAAAAGGCAACCATCGAAAATGTCAAAGAGTTTGAAATTTTTAACGCCTCCAAATATATCAGAGATACGGTGATGATAGATAAATCGCTTAACCATCCTGTAAAAAAACTGAGTAAAGACAAAGAAATAACATTTCAAGAAGAAACGCTTTTTTTAAAAGTATTGGTAGAAGGAAAAGCCAGCTTGTATTCTTATGAAAATGGTGATTTAAAAAAGTTTTTTTACAATAAAGATAATGCTGACATTGAACAATTAATCTTCAAAAGATATATAGCCAGACAATTAAAAGTGGGTACAAATAATGCCTATAAACAACAATTATTCAATGATTTAAAATGCTCCTCGTTCAACAAAAAAAAGTTTGAACGTTTGGAGTACAGAAATAAAAACTTAATTAATTTATTCGTAGAATATAATGAGTGTAGGGACCAAGCATATATAAATTACGAAGAAAGACAACAAAGACATATATTTAATTTAAATATCCGTCCCGGGATCAGTAGTTCCTCTCTTTTAATAAATGGAAATCCTTTTGATTTAAAAGATATCGATTTCGATAATGAGATTGCTTTTAGATTCGGCATTGAGGCTGAGTATATTTTACCCGTTAATAGAAATAAATGGGCAATTGTAGTTGAGCCGACATTTCAAAGTTATAAATCTGAAAAAACAAATCAGCAAAAAAATATTTCTGGAAATTTATTAATCTCAAGAGTTACGTACAGATTTATTGAAATCCCCGCAAGTATAAGACATTATCTATACCTGAATAACAACTCAAAAATTTTTATAAATCTCTCGTTAATATTAGATTTTTCTTTTGATTCATCAGTTGAATTGACACGAGCTGATGGTTCTAAATACTATTCACTTGAAATGGAATCTCGAAAAACAAATTATGCATTGGGAATAGGATACAAACTCCAAGAAAAATATAGCATAGAAATGAGGTATCAAACCTATAGAAATGTTTTAGCAAGTCAGTTTAATTGGGATTCAAATTTTAGTTCATTATCATTAATATTGGGATATACATTGTTTTAAGGATACTGTAAAAATCTCCAATACTTCTATTTCACCCTAATCCCAAAACCAGAATTAAAATAAAAAAACAAAAGTAAGACAACAACCTTGGGGTGATAATGCATTAATAAATGATATTTTCCGATATTCGTTTATATCACATGGTATGGTTTTATTTTTTACATAAAATTAGACGGTGAATAACAAACCTGAAAGGGTATCAATTTTATGAGAAAATCTAAATTTATTATATATGTTATTGCGATTGTGACAATCTCGCTGATTTTTCAATCCTGTAAACAGGAAGTGGAAATATCGGACAAAGGCGTCAGCGTTATTCCCATAGACAGTGCGCAAATCGCTCCATTTTTGAAAAACCATCCCGATTTGAAAAAATATGAAAACAATATGGTTGAAATATACCGACATTTTGATTTTAATTATATCTGGCTTAATGAAAGAGGTGTTGTAGATTATGGGGATTCACTATATAGTAAAGTAGAAAACATCCGGGATGAAGGTATTTATTCCACCTTCCCTTATCAGGAAAACATCGATAGTATCTTCACAGATGATTCAAAAAAATTCAAAAAACATCCGGATTCAGATTTTTTAATGACTGGTTTATACCTATTCTATGCCGATAAAGTGTACAGAGGAATAGACTCTACAACTTCTAAAAAAATCGGATGGCACCTCCCACGTAGGGAAATGGGTTATGTCGAATTGCTGGATTCAATTATCCGGGATGACTTGTGGATGGATGAAAATCAAGAAGTTCTTTACACCCAATATTACAAATTGCGAGAAGTCTTAAATCGATATCAGAAAATCAAAAAAAATGGAGGTTGGGATTCCATTGAAATCGATTCAGATTTTGAAGTTTTAAAACCCGAAGATACCTCTCTGGTAATTAAGCAGATCCGAAATCGGTTGTTCATCACCGGCGAGGTTGATAAGAACAACGAAAGTGAGGTTTATGATGAGGAGTTGCTGGCCGGAATAAAAAAGTTTCAAACCCATAATGGTTTCAAAGAGGACGTTCTGATTAAAGCTAAACACATTACTGCGATGAATATTCCAGTTGAGCAACATATCAAAACAATCGCCGTTAATATGGAACGCTGCAGATGGATTCCTCCGAAATTATCTGAGATAGAAAAATTCATTTTCGTCAATATTCCGGCTTACCAATTAGAGTTTTTTAAGGAGGGGAAAGTTACATTGGAATCGTCCGTTGTGGTCGGCAAAATCATGACAAAAACCGTTATTTTTGACGGAGAGATGAGTTATATCGCTTTTAGTCCGTATTGGAATTTACCGCAATCCATAATTAAAAATGAGGTACTTCCCGGAATGGAAAAAGACGAAGATTATCTAAAAAAGAGAAATATGGAATGGAATGATGGAAATGTACGTCAACGCCCGGGTTATCAAAATTCTTTAGGTCTCGTAAAATTTATGTTCCCCAATTCAAATGCCATTTATCTTCATGATACTCCTGCCAAGAGTTTATTTGATCGAGAAGATCGCGCGATGAGCCACGGCTGCATCCGCGTTGAAAAAGCAAGAGACTTAGCCATTACCATCTTAGAAGAAGATAAGGAATGGAACAAAAAAAGAATTGATGCTGCAATGCATGCCGGAAGGGAAAACATCTATAACCTTAAAGAAAAAATCCCTGTATATATTGGCTATTTCACCGCTTGGGTTGATGAAGAAGGAAAAGTCAACTTTTATAAAGATGTTTATAATCGAGATAAAAAATTGATTGAATTACTTTCTTTATAAAGTACAAAAAGAAACTTTATTGTGATAAAATCTCGCTTAACCTCATAAATTCCATCTTATTTAACATTCCTATTTGATGATTAATTATTTCTGAGTCGATAAAATGAGCGGAGATCTTATTATAAATAAAAATCCGAAATTGACTATTATTACTAAGCTAAGCGCAACTTCATAAGATAATACTTTCATTGTCAAAGCTTCCAAGAAATTAATTCTTCAAAAAAACTGTTCCTATCACAATTATTTTTCTTAATCCGAGTTATTTAATATACAAAACCATTAGTTTTGCAATATGAAAAAATACGCCTTCTACCTCATTTTATTTCTAATTCCTATTTTAAATAAAGCCGGTTCGGAAATACCCTTTCACTCTGTAGATGAAAAAA
>DATGSA010000399.1:0-4804 GCA_035303085.1 Flavobacteriaceae bacterium | reverse complement strand
GTAGTAGGGAATTATGCAATTGACTTTACTTCCGCGGACCCAACTATTTTGCTATTGCATACGGATGATAGTATTCGAATAGATTATTTCATTCCAAAAGTAAAAGAATTTATAAAAAAGGGTCAGTGTACTCCTTATGTTTTAGGAACAATGTATGATAATTTGGCTTTATTCAACAAGGGACCTCAAACACACGGAACTTACGAAAATCAAAATGGCGACTATGCAAATATGATTTCTGATGTTTCTAAAGTAAACGAAAATCGAGCAGAAATCGGTTTACCGACTTTAAAAATGACTAGAAAAATTGATAGTTTAAGACGACAATAAAACGCAGAACAACGTGGCACAACAATGTATAAAAAAAATAGGGCAAGTTAGCGCTAAACCCAATGTTTAAAGCACATTTGCAAGGTCGCCAAATCTTTTGATTTGGCTTTTAGATGAATAATATAAAACAAAATACAAAAGATTTGGCTTGTGGATAATCCGAAAGGCAATTGCTTATTTTCAGCCCTACTTCTTTTATACTAAACGTTGGCAACAAGCTAAAAAAACCGATACCAAACTAAATATTAGGAACTGATTGATTTTTTAAGGATTATTAAAAAATGGAAAATAACGAAGAATTCGAGCAAGCAATCCAAAGCTTTTCGGATGAAATAAAGGAAATTGCAAGACAAACGAGAAAACTGATTTATAAAGTTCTTCCCGAAGTTGTCGAAGTGGTTTGGGTTAGACAAAGAAATACAGGATTTGGAACAGGATCAAAGAAAAAAATTGAACATTTTTGTTGGGTAATGCCAGCAACGAACCACGTAAATTTAGGATTTAACTATGGTACGGAACTTCCCGACCCGAAAAATTTACTTGAGGGTACGGGAAAATTATTTAGACATCATAAAGTAAAATCAGTAAAGGAATTATCTAATTCGGATTTGATTGAGCTATTAAAATATGCGACAACTTATCGAGTTCCACCAATAAATAAAAAATGACAAAAATTGACCCGATAATAGCTGTTAAAGATGTAGATAATAGTGCAAAATGGTATGAAAAGATATTTGGATTCAAAAATTCATCACCAAAAGGACACGGCTTTGCCGTTCTAAAATCCGAAACGAATGAAATCGTTCTATGCCTTCATCACTGGGAAATGGATGAACACCCAACAATGAAAGACCAAAGTATTACCCCAGGGAATGGTTTAATTCTTTATTTTAGGACGAACGATTTGGATATAATTTACGAAAGGGCTAAAAACTCGGGTTGCCAAATAGAAGAAGATGTCCATTTAAACCCAAGACCTAAAAAAAAGGAATTTTCACTTCGAGACCCTGACGGATATTTCTTAACTGTGAGTGAATATCACGAATTTAATGGGTGAACTGAATAAAACCTGTTGCCAACAATGTATAAGCGCAATGCGGGCTAAGGTGCTAAAATTGAACGAATTGAATATTAACAAACATATCGGCAAACTGAAAGTGAAGTGCTTCTAATCCCGCACTACGCTTATACTTGACCGTTGTCAGAAAATTGCAATTGATAATACTTCAAATTGGACGAATCGCTTACGGATACAATAGAATTCACGTAAGGAAATACGAAAAACTAAAACGTAAATCTATTGTTTTTTTTCAAACAACGGTCGAAATATGCCGAATTAGACCTAAAATGTAGTAGGCCAATTTAATTATTTTATGATATGAAAAAAACATTTTCATTTTTATTATTTATTTCAATTTTAGTCTCTTGTAGTAAAGAGGACTTATCTGTTACTTCAGATAAAGAAGCTATTATGGGTCAATTAGAATTCCTTGATGATTTTCCTAAAACCACTAACTCACAAGATGAATATTCACCCCAAGGCATTAGAGTTCGTATTGCAAGACCTAAAAAAGATTGTAAAAAGGGCATAGGATTTTGTAGAATAAAATCTAACCCTAATCCAGAAATTCCCGATCCTATTACTACGCTAGGATTAGAAAAAACTTTAGCAGTTCATTCAGATTCTAAAGGGAATTATGTTCAATTATTATTTGCAAATGAGGTTCCATCTGAATTAAATAATACTGATCTTTTATTCTATATTGATAATGATTTAGAAACTAAAGTTGGAGAATTCTATTATTCAATTAAGAAAAAAACAATAGAGGCAGACAAAAGCTTGGGTGCTTTTGGAGGTTATAAAATTTATTTTGATTAATAACCTCAAGTAAACAATATGATGATATAGATAATTTTATAATTCTATTATCTATATCATCTTTTAAATTCTATATATGAAAAAAAACATTCTATTTTTTTATTTTTTGACTTTCAGCATAACCATTTGGGCTCAAAATAATAATTGTAATTTGAAATTGTTAAATAACTCTAAGAATGTTCATTTAATAGATGCCGAAGAAGCTATTTGTATATCCAAAAAGTCAGATCAAAAATATAGTCTTTTTTATACATTTGGCATTTGGTGTGAGCCTTGTATTAAAGATTTACCTGATGTATTACATTTCGTTGCAGAAGAAAAAATCCCTTTAAATGTCATTATAAAAGATAAAGAAAAGGATCCGCTTACTTTCAAGGCTATTAAATATCTAAAATTAACCGAGGATAAGTGGCAAAATGTTTATGGCAAAAATTTTAAAATTAACATTTTAATTTTAAAAGATTCTAATGGACGACCAAATCGTAAATACAAAAAGTTCTTGACCAAAATAACTCCAGAAAAATTTGAAATTATTGATAGTATGTCTAAACTAATTTTGATAAACAACAAAGGAGAAGTTTTGATGGTGACCAGTTATAAAGACAATAAAGGTAAAGGAAAATCAGAAATGATTCACAATCTTATTAAACCACTCATAATAAAGTAATCTTCTGACAACAAACGGTTTGATGCAAGCACGGCTAATGTTTAAAACCGGAAGTTTCGGTTTTGTCAGCACGCAAAAACCGCTTGATTTTTGCTTAAAGAAATAAATTAACAAAAGCCCAAGCGGTTTTTGCTCAGTTCGGTTTTTAAGGCAACGTTTTGTGCTTATTTGCCCGTGCCTGCATCAAGCCGAGACCGTTGCCTGTCATTGGAATAAATAGCACATCTTTTAATACACCGGTACAAAACAGCTGACCGTTCGGTAACACCCCAACATTTTTTCAGTTATTTTCACTACCTTTAACGAAAGCTTGAAACTTGATATTATGAAAAAACTATTTATTTTCTTAATCGCCATCATTCTAATTTCTTGTTCGGAGGAAACTATTCAGACCGAATCCAATAATACGCCACAGAAGGAAATGTCATTTGAAGCTGATAAAGCTATGCATATTAAAGATTTACCTCAAGATAAACTTAGAATCGTTGAACGAAATTTTGCAACATTGAGCTATGAATAATTCTTTTTTCAAGTATTTAATTTTGGTGGTTTCCTTTTCAATTCTGTTACCGATAAAAGGGCAGGCTCAAGTTGAGGAATTTCCATTTCAGCGGGATTGGGCGACTTATATGGCACCGATTGGCATTGCCCATTTTGATAATCAGGGATCAGAAATATTCTATGGCTCCGACAGTTATCTTTCCTATCAAATAAACCCTTTTGACAGCTTAGCCCCCTATCTTACAAACCCTGATTATGAATCCAACTTCTATTTGGGGAAATTGAATTCAGATCAGACTATGGCTTTTTTAAAAAAGGTAGGGCAAGCCTTTACTTTGGATACCTTGCCGTATAATTTCATAGGGGGGCTGCAAGCTGTTGATCAAACCGGGAATATGTATTTGTCGGGCTTGACTCAAGCTTCCGATGGAATTGCGACCCCGGGGGCTTATCAAAACAATTTTAGCCATAATTACTCTGATCCTTACGAGGTTTATTACCCCGATTTGGATATTACCGTTACCATTCCTCCGGAACTTTGTGCGGATGCTTTTATTGAAAAATATAATCCTGAAGGTGAAAAGATATGGGGTTCTTATTATAATGGGAACCAAGATATGCAATCTATCAGTCTCATAGAGCAAGGCGGGTATCTATATTTATATGGTCTAACCACTTCTTATGAAGGGATTGGCACAGTGGGAATTTATATGTCGGAGTGGGGCGATGAAATTCCACATCATATTTATAGGCCCTTTGTAATGAAAATCAATGCGAATACCGGAGACCTTGAGTGGGGAACTTATCTTGACACGCAAGTATCTGAAAACACCGCAAATTATATAGGCAACATCTTTACAGTAAATAGCAACGGGTATTGTTTTTATTTTAATAGGGACGGAGGCCTTTCAATTTTAGATGAGACCGGGGCTTTATCTTCTTTAAATACTACCCCACCCATTTCGTATCAAAATGTTCTTTTAATGAAGGGAGATAACTTAGGTAATATTTATATTACCGGAGGTGCTGGGGAGATTGACACGATAGGAACCCCCGGATCTTTCCGGCCAACAAAATCCTATCCAACGCAAAATTATATCCTAAAAATAAATCAATCTGGAGAAAAGGTATGGGGCTCTTATCTTTTTAACAACGATTTGGGCATCGCTTCAATTAGTAGTAAAGTAGGGCTCTATATCGGTAAAAACGCTTTATACCTATTCTCTGTTACAGATGAAGCCGATTTGACGACACCGGGCGTTTATCAGGAGACGGGGATTAACGGACAAAATAATTTGGCTTTTTTTAAAATGAACGCCACCAACGGTTCTTTGTTATGGCTGTCCTATTACGGTGATCCCATTGGCGAAGTTGATAATTTTAGCCCAAAAATAAGCCTGGATAATAAGGACAACTTGTACCTTTCC
>DATGSA010000398.1:0-4400 GCA_035303085.1 Flavobacteriaceae bacterium | reverse complement strand
TAGCGGGATCTCCGAAGCCGAGGTGCATAAACATGCCCTGATCTGCTGCAACGCGTCCGAGCAAACCCAAGGTCACGCCCATAAATGCCATAAACGGATATTCGAAAACACCGGCAATATACCAAGCTTTCTGTGCTTCTTTCGTGTTTTTACATGCGTATATGCGTTGATAAAGCGTCATGCCGATGAACCAGATGGGGATGATGGTCACGCCCCAGTTTACAAAGTCCTGCCAGTTTAAATTGGTCAGCGTTAGCATCTCGGGGCTGACCACATTCTTTATTTCTTCTATTCCGCCGACGGCAAAGTAGGCCACAGGGATCCCGATAAAAATTAGTCCGATCAGGAGGATAGACCACTGTATCGTATCTGTGTAAATCACCGCTTTCAGGCCGCCCATGACTGTATATAGAACCGTTATTATGCCCATTACGATGAGTGCTAAATCTATCGATAGTCCTTCAAAACTGGCAGAGGCGAGCTTGGCACCGGCTAAGAGTTGAGAACTCGTAAACCCGATATAGCCTATCGCTGATATAATTCCGGCGATGAGGGCCACTTTTTTATTAAATAACTGGTTGAGAACTTCGGGGAATGTGAAAAGGTTAAAATCTCGGCCCATTTTGCTTACCTTGGGAATAAGGAAAACGGCGGCAAGCCATGCGCCTACTAAACCGGTGAAGAGCATCCAAGACCCGGAAAGGCCAATGGCAAATCCCAGTCCGCCCAAACCGATTGAAAATCCGCCGCCCACGTCTGTTGCGACCACTGAAAGTCCCACAGGCCATTTGCCTATCGAGCGCCCGCCGACGTAATAATCTTCCTGATCCTTATTGGATTGAAGGAAATAATACCCGACCCCGAGCATAACAAACAAATAAATAATAAATATCGATAGATCAATCCAATGCATAAATTAGTTTAATGTATAGTGTTTATAAAATATGGAACAAATAATCGGCTCAAACCTTATTCATTTCGGTAAAGCATTATCGTTGTGCTGCTTTATTGTTATGTGTCTCTGGTGGCATGAGTTACGACCGAAATAACTGTCTTTATTCCACTCATTTCCTCTTGGTTTATCCCATTTTTTTAATGGATGAAGCCCTGAAACTACAAAAAAATTAACCCTTTCCTTAAAATTTTAAGTTTCAATCCTATTTATCTATGTATTTGGTCTTGAAGAAACCAGGAATTAGAGATTGATTTGGCTGATTATGAAAAGGTGTGTGTTAAATAAAAATCTCCTTGACGTTGTTTAATTTTGCCCTGTTAATTTCCAATCGTATAGGGCTTTGGGTTTGACCTATAAAGTATTTTCAGCGGTGATTTCATGGTGAATAAAAAAGGTTTTGTGATTTTAATGATTTGGAAAATGAGCTTAAACCAGGGGCAAATTTATTCCAATTTTGTACATTTCTTCATAGGCTTTTATAGCTGTTGCTGAAGTTTTAGTTAGTTGTTGATTGAGCTGTTTTAAATCGAGATCCGGTTCGCTTTCAGCGGTGTCTATCAGAGGGTAAACAATCAAACATTTGATCAGAGAATCATCGTTTTTGCGAACAAGGTTTCTTACTTTTTTTAACCGAGCATATCCAGAAACTTGGCGTATGTCTTCATGTATTTGTCCTTTGTTGTAATGGGGTTTGTATTTGGTGTCGATAATCAGCGGTGCTTCTTGATTAGCGATTAGAAAATCCAGAGAATTGCCGTAAGTCGTAAATTGATATTTGATTTGATGTTTCTGTTCCAAATTGGCTTTGAGTAATTTGGTATAAAAATACAGCTCAAACAAAATTGGCATATCGATCCAAAAGGGATAACTCTTTAACTTCTCTTCTCCTGTTTGGGTAATATTAAAAGAGAACTGATTCAAAATATATTTTCCGATTTTCAGAGCTTCCTTATATTCCACAAAGAAAGCATTGGAGCTAACACTCAGTTTTCGCAGGTTGGAAAGCTCATCGCCCACTTGTTCAAAAGCTGGACGACAATACTGGAGAATATGGCGGATTTCTCTAAAGTTCTTTTTAAAAATATCTTCTTTATGATTTTGCACGTAGCTGGAACAAAAATACAGCACCTTTTTTAAAAATCGATTTTCCAAATTATCGATGCCAAACTCTTGATATTCACAATAAGTGGAGGTTAATCGATTTTTAAATTGATTCTGTTTGAGATGAGCGCTTACCAAAATCTTGCCTTTCACCTTATTAGGTAAGTTTTTCTGGACTTTATAGTAAGATTTTTTCAACCCTTTTTGAACTATCCTTTTTAGTAGTTGTAAAAATTGAACCACCAAAAAAGGAGTTAGTCGATCTTCTTTTTGACGGATTTCAATTGTTTCTTCTTCCCAATAAATTTTGAAAACTTTTGGGATTTGGCTGGCGGTCTCTTCATAGGCCATAATGTCCAACAGCATTTTCAGGTAGTCCACTTCTTTATAGTCTTGATTTTTATCTTGGGACTCATCCAATTCTTGAACTGATGTTTCAATATCCTCTTCATCACCTTCTTGTGTAACTTGATTGAAATATTCGGTGAGTTTGGCGTTGAGCTTAGGTTCTATTTGTAAGGTTTTCCCAGTTGTGCCCAACCAATCCAAACCGATATAATATCCTGCAGAAAGTTGGTGAATAGATTCACCGGATTGAAATTCAAAACAGGGATTGTTTTTACTAAAGTTTCGAACCTTAATGTTTTCCAGTTGTTTAAAGAGTATTTCAGGAAGTATAAAGTCTTCTTCCTGTGCCTCTTCCTTTTTGAGATGAATATTTAGGCTGTTATGTTCCGAAATTCGATAATCAATCATAGTATTCTACACCTTAAGGGCATCTATTCTATCTAAGATATCATCACCGATTAATATTCCGTCATTTACATATTCTCGTAAAATAGGTTTAATTTCATATTCTAATCGCATTTTCATAGAGGCTCCATCTTGTTCCGCAGATTTATCAATAAAATAGGAGTGACCTAAAGCCACATTTTTGGGGTCGAATTCCATTGATAAATATTTTGAAGGTGTTTTAAAACCATAACCCTCATCTTTGGTGTAAAATGCCTTTACTTTATCAAACAACTCTTTATGGAAAATTATTCCTGGTTCATCCGAAATATCTTTGGGCAAAACATCCATAAAAGCAAATCTACGACGAATGGCATAGTCAATGTGTCCCACGCTGCGGTCGGCAGTATTCATAGTGCCTATGATATAAAGATTGGGAGGGAGGATTAACCTTTTTGAATCCTTTACTTCATACATACTTTCTACTTCTTCACCTCGATATTCGAGAGCATAAATCAATTCTCCTAAGACAGATGAAAGATTAGCACGGTTGATTTCGTCGATAACAAGAATATAATTTTTTAGTGACGGTTTCTCTTGTGGAGTTTTTTCAATTGAAAGCTTGTTTTGCTTCAAAAAATCACGAAACCTATTGATAATGCGATAGGTATAACTTGCATATAACATTGCCGTGGTATTTAAGTTCTCATTATGACGAACCTCTTGCCTGGTTTTATTTTTATCTAAAAACCCCTGAATTACATCTTTAAAACGTAAAGGAAAATTGGTGCGTCTTTTGGTCATTCCGGCAATTCTAAAACCATTTTCCTCAACAGATTCGATACCGATAGATTCAGTCAAAGGAATAGGCTTATCCGTTTTATCTATTTCATCCTGAATGGATAAGACGAATTCATCAAAGTATTGTTTTGTCAATTTCTCTCGATTATAAGTAGAAGTATCTTTTTGGGCGTCTTGGTAATTTTTCAATGCTCTTTCCGCAAAATCTCCCAAAGTTTTATTTTCAGCTTCATATAAAATCCCATCTCCGTTCTCGTTGGGTTTAGCTACAATCCCCCGAACAAAATCTTCATAGGTATAACTTGGGTGAAATTGGATGAGTTTGAACTGTTCATTCTTTTTTAAGTCATCTTCACCTAAACCCAGCACTTGCTTTGCCATCATTTTAGCCATTCTGGTTTTTCCGGTTCCCGGAGGCCCTTGCAAAATGATTTGTTTTTTGTAGCGAAGTAATTTAATTTCCTCTTCGAAAGAACCCTCAAGAATTTTGTTACCTTTCATTATTGCCATGATTTCATCTGAATATTTTTTAAAATTAGGGTTCTCCGTTTTAAGAGTTGTAATATCTGTCAATGTTTTAAGGACTAAACTATGATCTGCATTCCAACTACCTTTTAATTTCCAATCTACTTTTCGAGTACTTTTATAATCCTCTCTGTCCTCATCATAAATATAATCTGAGGTAACTATTCCATATCCTAAAAACTCAGATCTTCCTTTTTTAACGATGATATAATCACCGACTTGCATTTTATTTAAAAAATCATCATTGGCAGAGGTATCATTTTTCCGGGAACCACCTTTTTCATCA
>DATGSA010000397.1:0-3491 GCA_035303085.1 Flavobacteriaceae bacterium | reverse complement strand
AAAAGATTTCCAAATCATTTATCAACTTGGTGTTGATTAATACAGTAGTTCCCTTAAAGTTTAGCTATGCCCGACATAATGGAGGGGTGAATCACGAAGAGCTATTTGCTTTTATGCGACAGCTTCCCAAGGAGAAAAACAGTATCATTAAAGGATTTAATAATTTACGTCCTAAAACTGCTAAAAATGCGATGGATTCACAAGCATTGATACAACTCAAAAAAGATTATTGCGATAAAAATCAATGTCTGCGTTGCAATTTGGGATTGAAATTGTTGCAGAAATAAATTTACTCTGCTATATTTGATATTATGTTGAATCTGATTTACAAAATAAGATATTACTTCGAGCGGCACGGATTTTATGTGAGTTCCCGTCTGGCCGACCGCCTGGGAATTCGCGTGAAAAATATTCGGCTTTTTTTTATCTACTTATCTTTTGCCACTTTGGGAATTGGATTTGCATTTTATCTTACATTGGCTTTTGGTTTGAAACTGAAGGACTTAATCTACACAAAACGCAGTTCTGTTTTTGATTTATAAGGAGATTGTGAGCAAATCCCCCCAATGTTTTTACTGACTGAAAATTATTTTTAAAAAATCACTTACTAATTTATTTGAGGATTGGTTGAATTTTTGACATCTTGTTGGCGTCTTTTTAATCAATCTTATCAAATCCACTATGAAAAGATTCCTTTTTGGTTTGTTGAGCTTCCTCATGCCAGTCGCGTTATTTGCACAATCAAGTTCTTTAAGCGATAAAATTGATGCCGAATTTAGAAAATATACACAGTGGTTTATTGATTTTGTTTTTTATGAAATTCCGTTTACAGAAGATTTTCATGTGCCTTGGGTAGTTTTAATTTTAATAGGGGGAGCGATATATTTTACATTCTATTTTAAGCTGATAAATTTTACAGGTTTTGCTACGGCTATACGCGTCGTTAAAGGAGATTTTGAAGATATTGAAGCCATAGGTGCTGATGTTTTATATGATGAAGTTGAAGATAAACAAGAGCAGAAAAAGGTTATTGAAAAAGCAAAAGAAGAGGAAGCTGCAGGAGAAGTGACGCACTTTCAAGCTTTAACCACTGCGCTTTCTGCAACGGTGGGATTGGGGAATATCGCGGGCGTGGCCATTGCGATATCTATCGGTGGACCGGGCGCTACATTATGGATGATTGTTGGTGGATTGTTGGGGATGGCAACAAAATTCACAGAATGTACCCTGGGGGTAAAATACAGAGACGTAGGTCCGGACGGAACGATTTACGGTGGTCCGATGTATTATTTGAGCAAGGGATTAGCAGAAAAAGGAATGAAAACTTTCGGAAAAATTCTCGCGTTTAGTTTTGCCGTTTTGATTACTTGTGGAGCTTTCGGGATCGGAAACATATTTCAAGCTAACCAAGCCTCTGCACAGTTTGCCAGTCTTTTTAATCTAACCGACACGCAAACATTATGGGTGGGAGCAGGTTTGGCAATCACGGTCGCCTTGGTAATTGTTGGGGGAATAAAGCGAATCGCCCGAGTAACCGAAAGAATAGTCCCAATTATGGCAGTGATTTATATCCTGAGTACTATCCTGATCCTCGGTGTAAATTATATGCATATCGGAGATGCGTTTATGGCGATTTTTAAAGGAGCATTTACCGGAGCAGGGATTGCCGGTGGAGCCGTGGGAGTTATGATTCAAGGAATTAGAAGAAGCGCCTTCTCCAATGAAGCGGGCTTGGGTTCCGCACCGACAGCACACGCAGCCGTTAAAACTAAATATCCCGCTTCTGAAGGGTTGGTTGCCTTGCTGGAACCCTTTATCGATACCGTGGTGATTTGCACCATGACTTCTTTGGTGATTATCATCGCTAATTTTGATGGAAATATTGTAGAGTATGGGGTAGAAGTTTCTGAGGGAGTACAAGTTACGGCAGCTGCTTTTGATTCTGCAATCCCCAACTTTTCTATCGCGCTGACCATCGCAGTGATTTTATTTGCGATTTCAACCATGATCTCTTGGTCTTATTATGGCGTCCAAGCTTGGATGTATATTTTCGGAAAAGGCAAGAAAACAAGATTGATCTATAATGTTTTGTTCTGTATCGCCATTTGGGTCGGATCCGGCGTAAGTCTGGATGCCGTAATTGATTTCTCCGACGCGATGAATTTCGGAATGGCGATTCCAAATATTATCGGAATTGTGATTTTAGCTTCTGTTGTACGACACGAACTCAAACGTTATCAACAAGCAATTCGAATTAAAGATAAAGCGATAGATGAAGGGTTGGACGATGCGAAAGACAAGATATAATTAGGAGTTGTAGGCAACTAAAAAACACTGAAAATTTCAACTTAGATCAATAATCCTTGTGTGGAAAATTAAAGAGAAATTAAAACGTTTTGAACAAAGTAGTGATTTCGCACTATTTGCTCTGTTTGGATTGGTTATTTCAATTGGATTATTTGTTTATTACCAAGATTTTCAGAGTTTAAACAAAAGGAAAGAAAAACGAAATAATTATGAACTGATATTGAAAGCCAAGGTGACGGATATTGTGCCGGTAGAACATTTATCAATGTATTTTGATGGCAACAAAGTTCAAACATTAGGCTATCGCATCTTCTATGAATATGAGTATGAAAATGAAAAAATTAAATCCTTCGATATTATTAAAAATAGAGAAACAAAATTGGCAGAATGGAGGAAAATTAAAAATTTAAAAATTAATGATAGTGTTGATATAAAGGTAAACAATGATAACTACGGAGAATCCATTCTTTATCTTTATTCTAATTAAAACTGGTTTTTGCAATTGATAACCACAACCATGATTGGATTACTGAATCGATGATCTGTTGTCATTTATGGAAAATGTTTTCAGCGAGAAATATTTGCCGTTTTTATTCTTAATCAACGATATTTCAAAGTTGACAGGGTTTCTGATTGTTGTTTTGACCAAAGGAACGCATAGATCTGTACGTTATACCGGGATAAATTGCTCATTTGATACTATCGGTGACATTTACTTTTTGATTCACTCCCGAAAAAGCTTTTTGTCCAACACTAAAACATATTAATTTTTTTAAGTATCTTTATAGGGTGAATTTTATAAACCTAAATGTTGATGAGAGATGCGGTCGAGGTTTGTTTTCAGCACTATTCAAAGAAACGGCATAATTGGGTTTGCCCTGCTCATTGTTGCCATCGGTCTTTTTACGCATTGGCTGAAAACCCATCATGAAAGTAAAACACCATTTTATACAGCTACTGAAGAGGAGATTTTTGTGAGGAGTTTCATGGATTCCGTTAAAAAATTAGATTCAGTTACTTCAAAAAAGAGAAGGATATTTCCTTTTAATCCGAATTTTATCACAGATTATAAAGCTTATACTTTAGGAATGACTACAGCTGAGTTTGATCGGTTACAAGATTTTAGAAAGCAAGATCAATGGATAAATTCGGCAGCAGATTTCCAAGCGGTCACCAAAATATCG
>DATGSA010000396.1:0-8350 GCA_035303085.1 Flavobacteriaceae bacterium | reverse complement strand
TGTCCACTGGCCTGCTGCTCCTCTATCAGCCCATACATTTTTTCTTGTTTTGTCATTGTTTTAGTTTTGGGGCAAATCTATGAACCTAAAACTTCGAAGACAATATGTAGTTGGTGGGATGGATACGTTTAAAGTATGATGTTGAGGAAAAAAGATATAGTGGACAGCCCGACCCCGGATTTTGAAAATGAAAGTTTCTCGGTGATAAAAATCTTTGATCGAGGGAGAAACATGCTTTTTACCGCTAAGCCGGGGGCACGCCCAAATAATTATTAGTAGTTTTTCTTATGTTTGAAAAGTTTCGAAGGAGATTTACAATTAAAATCTTAACGCAAAAACCCGACAGACTTTGAAATCTATCGGGTTTGGTGCTTTACAAGTTCACTTGTTTACTCCTTCACAAGTTCACTTTTTCCTACTCAAAATAACTAAACGTATCTCCGGATTTAATTTTCAGGAGACTCTCATAAATTAATTTAATCACGCCTTCCACATCTTCTTGATGCACCATTTCTACGGTGGTATGCATATATCGCAGCGGCAAAGAAATCAACGCGGAAGGAACGCCGGCGTTGCTATATGCAAAGGCATCAGTATCGGTTCCGGTCGTGCGACTATTGGCGGCACGTTGGAACTTGATTTTTTTCTCCTCGGCAGTTTTAATCAATAATTTTCTCAAATTTCGCTGAACGGCCGGAGCATAAGCCAACACGGGACCATCTCCTATTTTGGTATCGCCTTGCGTGATTTTCTCAATCATCGGCGTGTTGGTGTCGTGGGTCACATCGGTTACAATTGCCACATCGGGTTGAATGCGCTCGGCGATCATTTCTGCTCCGCGCAAACCGACTTCTTCCTGAACAGAGTTGGTGATATATAAACCAAAAGGCAATTCTTTTTTGTTCTCTTTTAACATTCGCGCGACATGAGCAATCATAAATCCTCCGATTCGGTTGTCTAATGCGCGGCATACAAATTTGTTTTCATTGAGTACAAAAAACTCATCGGGATAGGTGATTACACAACCAACGTGAACGCCTAATTCCTCGACTTCTTCCTTAGAACTGCACCCGACATCGATAAAGATATTGTCCAATTTAGGTGGAGTTTCTTTACTTTTATCGCGGGTGTGAATTGCCGGCCATCCAAAAACGCCTTGAACGATTCCGTTGTCTGTATGAATATTCACGCGTTTTGAAGTAGCAATCTGATGGTCACTCCCACCATTTCTGATGACATAAATCGCGCCTTCATCACTGATATAATTCACATACCAAGAAATTTCATCGGCGTGGGCTTCGATAACCACTTTGTAATCTGCATCGGGATTGATAATTCCCACAGAAGAACCATAAGAATCGGTGATGAATTCATCAACATAAGGGCGCAAATAATCCATCCAGACTTGCTGTCCGCCGGACTCATATCCGGTTGGGGAAGCGGTGTTCAAATAGTTTTCTAAAAAATCGAATGCTTTTTTGTCTAAAAATTTTTCTTTTGCCATAATTGTTTTTTCAATTATTCACGAAATTAAACATAATAAACTTCTTTTTGCCGTTGATTTCAAAAAATTGGAATACTTTTGGTAAGCTTAATAGGAAAATTAATACTCGTTTGAAAAACATTTTATTCATTTTATTATTGTTGTTGAACGTTGGATGGAGCGCCGCTCAGGTTCAGAATACGGATAGTCTGGCTATTGAACACACTTCCAAAAGAGATTCTATCAAGGAAATTCCAGGCTTGTCGATTCATACCGAAGGGATGGATTTTGATACGAATTTTTTGGATTATACCGACTCTTTAACCACCGATAAAATTCGTTTGGAACGCGTGGTGATTGTGGCTCCTTTTAACTATAACTCCAGAGCTGAGCGGAGGGAGTATTTGATTTTAAAGCGAAAGACAGAAAAGGTTTGGCCGTATGCGGTACTGGCAGCGGAGCGATTATCGACTTTAGAGAAGCGATTGGATGTTTTGGAATCAAATTACGACAAGAAGGTTTATACGCGAAGGGTGCAAAGGTATATGGAAAGCCAGTTTACCGATCAGTTGAAAGATCTCACCAAATCCGAGGGTCAGATTTTGGTCAAACTGCTGAATCGGCAAACAGGAGAAACTACCTATGAAATTATCCGTGAACTGCGGACAGGATGGCGGGCTTTTCGATATAATATAACCGCCGGATTGTTTACAATTTCACTCAAGGAGGAATATAATCCGATGGAAAACAAAGAGGATTATTATATCGAACATATCCTGCGAAGAGGTATTCAAATGGGGGATTTGGAATATCAGGCACCGAGCATCAAAATAGATTTTGCGAAAGTGACGGAAAAATGGGAATAATTTTTTGTTCTTCTTTTTTGCACCACGGCTTTTTGAAAATACGAAGAAAATAATATAATTAATTGTAACAAATTTTTAAGTTTAGCGTCTATTAGCATAGCGGAGCCGCTGATTTTTGAATAGTGTTGCTCCTGTTTATTATTTTTATAAAACCCTTTGCCTATGAGTACCTTTTTAAAAATCAGAAATTTAACCAAGCGGTACGGCAGTTTGACAGCGGTTAAGGATTTGTCTTTTGATATTGAAGAAGGAAATGTTTACGGAATTTTAGGACCAAACGGCAGTGGGAAATCAACCACTTTAGGAATGGTTTTAAATGTGATCAATCCATCCGGCGGTTATTTTCAATGGTTTGATGGTCAAATGACCACTCACAATGCGCTAAAAAAAATTGGAGCTATTATCGAAAATCCAAGTTTCTATCCATATATGACCGCGGTTCAAAACTTGGAGTTGGTTTGCAAAATTAAAGATATTCCGTTTTCTAAAATTGAAGAGAAATTGGAATTAGTCGGTTTAACCGATCGGAAGAACTCTAAATACAGCAGTTATTCGCTTGGGATGAAACAACGGCTCGCCATCGCTTCTGCCCTACTCAACGATCCGAAAGTTTTGATTTTAGACGAACCCACCAACGGGTTGGATCCGCAGGGAATTCACCAAGTTCGAGAAATTATTCAGAAAATTGCCGGTCAAGGTACAACGATTTTAATGGCTTCTCATCTGCTTTATGAAGTGGAGAAAATTTGTTCGCATGTAATCATTATCCGCAATGGAAAAAAACTCTACGAAGGTAGTGTGGAGGCGTTGGATGCCGACCACGGATATTTTGAATTTGGCGTATCGGGAGATGCTGCCGAGTTGATTAACTTCTTAAAAAGCAGTTCAGTTTTTGGAAAGGTGAGGATGGATGCGGAAAGCAAAAAAGTCACTGCCATTTTAAATCGACCTATGGAGGCTTCGGAAATCAATAAAATGTTGTTTGAACAAAACATCGTACTTGCTCATTTGGTCAAAAGAAAGTTAAGTCTGGAAAAACGTTTTCTCGAACTCACTAATAATTCTTCAAACTAAGACTTTATGTTACGATTATTACAAATAGAATTTCATAAAATGCGTTTCAGCCGCGCCACCAAAGTGTTGCTAATTATTTATTTCAGTTTGTTTTTTTCGATTATTCTGTTCGCTTCCATCAGGTTTAAGTTTGGAAATATCGACTTCCAACTGGCCGATCAGGGAATTTTTAATTTTCCGTATATCTGGCATTTCAACACTTATTTTGCAGCTATCCTAAAAATATTTTTGGCCTTGGTTATTGTATCGATGATTTCTGTGGAATATTCCAACCGAACTTTAAAACAAAACCTGATTGACGGATTATCAAAGAAGGAATTTGTATTGTCTAAATTCTATATGATTTTAGCTTTTAGTGTGGCTTCTACCCTACTTATTTTTCTGGTTAGCTTAGGATTAGGTCTTATTTTTTCTGATTTTAATGAAGTAGGGATTATTTTCTCAAGGATGGAATACCTGGGCGGATATTTTTTGAAACTGATGGGATTTTTCTCCTTTTGTTTCTTTTTGGGGGTATTGATTAAAAGATCTGCTTTTGCCATCGGTGCCTTATTTGTCTGGTGGATTGTGGAAAGTATCATCAAAGGCATTATGATGGTGCAGGTGCAGAAAAATGAAATCACCGATTGGCTTACTCCGTTCTTGCCGTTAGAATCTATGGGGAATTTAGTTAAAGAACCGCTGACTAAACTCGGGATTGTAAAATCTTCTTTTAATGTAGTCAAAGACTCCAATATTTATTGGTATCAAATTCTTATCGTGTTGGTATGGACCGCTGTTTTTATTTGGGGGTCTTATGTGTTGATTAAGAAACGGGATTTATAGATTGTTGAGAGCACGACCGAGAACTGGCACGAGCAAGACGCTCGCGGAAACAGAGATTTTAAAATTCGTAAGCTGACATTCATGGCAAAATCAAATAAGATGATCGAAAGCAGTGGATCTGTATATGAGATGACTAAAGTCTTTTTAGGTTTTTTTACTTACTTCTTTTTACCTCTTTCCATATTGTTTTTTGTGTATTTTTCATTTGAGAATCCGATTTTCATATTTGGAATTTTCTTATTAATGGGTTTCAATTATTTATTCTATTATTTACAAAAGAAGTCAAAGACCAATTTCTATAACGTTAGAATGAATGATAAGAAAATATTCTGTAAAAGAGATGGCCAAAAAGAGATTGAAATTACTTGGGATGAAGTGATTAAAATTAAGAGAGTACTTTTCTTTACACCACCATTGTATTACTTAAAAGCTAAAAACATTGAAAAATTAATCGTTTTTCCTACAAGCTCTTATTTCAGTTATGTTTCAATCTTTACAGGTTGGTTTCTCATAATCTGGGATTTTTCAAAAATGGGAAAACATATCAGAAGAATGAAAGAGGCGAAAAATCTAAATTAACCGGTATTTTTAATTATCTCATAGACATATAAACCAAGTTTGTAAGCGTGAAAAACAACATTAGTGAAGATTGAAACAGAAAAACAAGCTTTATCGATCAATATTTTATTTTTCACTTATAATTGAAAGTATGGAAATAATATTTAAACAAGTCGAAAACGAAGACAAGCAAGAAGTACTTCAACTTTTTAAAGACAGTGCTGAAAAAATTAGCAAACTAAATATTGACCACTGGCAGTATTGGAAAAATCCCCCATTAGAAAAGATAAAGTGGGTTGAAGAAGGTATTGCAAACCATGAATTCTTTTTCATTCATACTTTAAATGGGGAACACATAGGAATGGTTAGGATAATGGAAGCGGATGAATTGTATTGGGGCAAACAAAAAGATAAGGCTCTTTACATTCACTCCTTGGTGGTCAAAGAAAAACACAACGGGAAAGGACTTGGTGCGGTTATCATTCAGAAAATAGCAAACAAAGCCAAAGAAGCTGATTGCAGTTATGTCAGACTCGATGCCGAAGCAAAAAACACAAAGCTTTGCAGCTATTATGAAGGATTAGGTTTTGAAAAAGTCGGATCGAAAGAATTGTCTTTATCGACTTATAATCTTTATCAAAAAGAATTGAAGTAAGGAATAATACTTTTAATTATTGAAAAGTAATTTTGTGATATGCGGCAATCAGTCGCTACTGATAAAGCTTAATTAAAACTCAATAATAGTCTTTTCATTCCAACTCGAAAGCTCTTTGTAAAAAATCAGCAAGACAATCAGTCTGGTTATATTTGGAGACAATTAATTTAATTTATCTTCTTATGAAAAAATCCTTTTCTTTTTAATCTTGATTTTTATCGAAGTTAAAAATAAAATTTTATTAAATTATTTGGATAAATTGTGTAAATTACTTATTATTGATAAAATTAAGAAGCTAGCGGTCTTTTCGTTCTGGCAAATAAAAAAAATATCAATGAATAATGGCGCGATTTAAGCCATAACCCATTAATAGCCAACGAGCTTAAGTAAAAACAAAACTAATGTTAGAAAATTCATGGAATAATATATTGGATTGGTTTAATAATCGTAGCAAAAGATCCAGCCTTGTTCGTAGTTTTAATTCATCTGCAAAAAATGCTTTTATTTCAGGAAATGCCCCCACTCTTTTAAAGGCAAAAATATCAAAAGGCAACAATCTTTATAAACATCAATTTTCAAATTGGTTAAATACGGGATTTCGTATTCAAGCATTTGCTGGACGACAATTGTCAAAAAGTGAATTAATAAAAATAGGTGAAGTTGTTTTATCAGATGAAATTCTGGTTCGTCGCTTAGTCGTTCTCGGTTGGGATACTTTGGAAGTTCATGTTGACAAAGGAGGTTATGGAGTTAGATTTCAATTAAAAGATCATATTACATTATCAATTTAAAATATGATGAATAAAATACTAGTTATATTTTTACATAACATTTCAGAAATGAGTGAAAATAGCATTAACAAGAATTTAAAGACATCTTCAAATGGGACAAATTGGTGGATATGGATAGCAATATTAGAGTTTGTTATTATTGGATTTTTAATCTATAAAACAAGAAAAAGAAAAAAATTACAATTAAAAAACGATTTTCCCAAAGAAGAAATTGATTTTGATAACATCATCGACAGTTCTTTCAATTCCGACAAATTATACGACGAATTAAAAATTAAATGTCATCCAGATCGATTTCCAAACAATGAAAAATTAAATAAAATCGCAGATGAGCTTTTTCAAAAGATTTCACAAAATAAAAACAATTCTAAAACCCTACTTAAACTGAAAAAGGAGGCCATAAATAAATTAAATATTAATTTTTAAAAAAAAACAACTAATTATGGACAATTTCTATGCTTTATCATTCTATATAGGTTTATGTGCTATTGTAGGTTTTATTGGAAATAAAAAAGAGATTGGTTTTGGTTGGAGTTTTGTTTTATCACTTTTTATAACACCCATATTTGGCCTCATACTAACTCTTTTCTCAAAGAAAAAAGATATTGATTTCACAGATGTTGACAACGATGATGTAGGAAATCAATCTTCTAGAGGACATATTATTATAAAAATATTCGGGATATTTTTCATTATTGGTGGGATTTTAAATTTAATTCGTAGTTTTTTATACGTTTCTCAAAATGAGGTTACCATTTATACATTTGTCGCCAATATTGGTATTCTTCTCATGGGAGTCTATTTTATAAAGCTTGCAAACAAGAAAAAGGCAAAACAACGTGAAAAGGAAAAATGGGTAGAAGAGAATAATTCTTAAATGGTGGATGTGCCAACTTAGTTTGTAGTTCTAGTTAAGTACAAACCTTATTTTTATACTATAAAATCCAATATGCTACAACATAGAACACTGTTGCCAGACATATTAAAATTTAACACGTGAAAAATATAAAATTATGGTGAAGAAACTACTATTATTAGCTACTCTAATTTTATTTGGCTTTCAAATGACAGCCCAAAACACTGAAGTAAATATTGGGAGTTGAGGGAAAATAAACAAATCTAAAAATTTCACTTTGGAAACTTTTAAAGACTAATTTTAAATAATGGGACAAACAGTGAGTTTAGATGTTTTTTACCTTTATCCAGAAAACAACAGCGATGACCACTGGGAAAAGATTTTGATTACAGGAGGTTTAGGAAGTATATATTTTCCTAATATAGAACAAACAGAATTGCATAAAATTGATTATATTACATTAAAACTTTAAAAATGGGAAACTTAAGAATATCAAATAAAATATTGGAGAAATATTTCGGATACCTAAAACATTTGGACAATAACGCAAAAAAAAGTCTGATTATTAAATTGACAAAATCTCTTGAAACCAAATCAAAAAAAGCATTTGATATTAATTCGGTTTTTGGGGCTTGGGAAGATGATAGAACATCTGATGAAATCATAAAAGAAATCAGATCTTCAAGGGTTGAAAAACGGAATACTGCGAGTTTATAATGAAATATTTACTCGACACAAACATCTGCATCCATCTTTTTCGTGGGAAATTCAACTTGATTGAAAAATTCCAACAGCTACATATAATAGAAGATTGTGCAATTTCAGAAATCACTCTGGCGGAATTGATATTTGGTGCGGAAAACAGTCCAAATCCTAAAACGAATAATCATAGACACCTTTTCAGAGCAAGTTAAAGTTCTTCCCATTTTCAATTCAATCCCGACTTACGCTAAAGAAAAAGTACGATTAAGGAAACAAGGAATAATGATAAGTGATTTTGACCTTTTAATTGGTTCGCCCGCAATCGCAAATGACTTGATTATGATTACGGAAAACATAAAAGAATTTGAAAGGATTTCCAACATTGAAATAGAAAACTGGGTGCGGAGATAAGCACTATTGGCAACATTATATAAGCCAAAGCGGGTTTTGCGGATGGTAAGTTGAGAGTAGGTTCAAGTAAAAACTTGTTGGGTGAAATCTGAAACTATCTATATCAGATAAAACACCATTACTCGACAA
>DATGSA010000395.1:0-2403 GCA_035303085.1 Flavobacteriaceae bacterium | reverse complement strand
TCTTTTTGTATTTTGTCACCAGAGCAAACATGTGCTCCGTCTTTGACTGAGAAGGTGATTTGGATTTTTCCATGTCTTTTTCAGACAAAGATCAATGAAACCTACTTCTAAAGCAATATGTGTTTAGACGGACGGATACGTTTTATCGGGGCGAATTCGGTCGTCAAAGAAGGAATCAATATCGGCGATCATGTCATCATCGGAGCGGGATCGGTAGTCATAAAGGATGTGCCGGATGGATGTACTGTCGTAGGAAATCCGGGAAGAATCATTGGCTCTTAGCAGTTGGCCCTTGGCTTTTGGCTTTTGGCAAACGATAAAAAACTAATAGCTAACGGCTAATTGACTGACAGTTGGCTCTTGGCCTTTGGCTCTTTATATCGAAAAAGCTAATGGCTAACGTGAAGTTGGCTGTGGAATTATTCTTCTTCATCACTAATATTGTAAATCAGATCTTCTTCTATAAGTCTGGAAACATCGAGAATAGGTAATAAAATATTTCCAAGCCATCGGGGTTTGTCACGATGTATCATACCACGTGCTGTGCCCACCGTTAAAACTAATAAATGTGTCCCAAGTTCTTTGCTGAGGATAAAGTTTTGATCTTTGACTTGTAAACCCCAATCATCTTTGTGGATTTCAAAATGACAACTATTGGCATATTTCATGATAGGAAGGCCATTTTGTTCAAAGATGAAATTAGTAAATACACCCACTACATGATTTTTAGCACTTATTCTAATATCTCCGCTATACTTTATTTCAAAATCATGATCTTTTTTATAACTTTCCTTAAAAGTAGCAAATTGATCTCTGCGGATTTTTATCAATCGGAAACGTACTGGTAGAGCAGGATTGATTTTTGTCATGACGCATGTGAAATTTCAGTATCTAAAATATTCCTATTTTGTGATCCAATAAATGCACTATCTGAAGTTTCACCCTGACCCAAAGAAAATTGTTGTCTGTTTGAATAATGTATTCTTACAGATACAAATTTTACTTTTTCTGTGATCGATGAAGTATCCTGATCATGAACGGTTACTAATGTAATGTTTAGAGCTTTTTCTATCTTTCTAATCGTTTGAAGGGTAAGGTTTTGCCTTCCTTTTACGATTCGTGTGAGAGCTTGCGGACTTACCTCCAGTTTTTCAGCCAGTTCTTTCTGCGTCATATTTTTGACTTGGAGAGTTTGCAAAATTCGGGTGGCAATTCTTACTTGGTCTTCAAGCGTATCGGCATGTGCCTCATTCCATTCTGCTATTTTTTCCCATTTCGATTTCCCTGTTTTGGGCTGACTGATTTGTTTTAATATATTTATTTTTTCTTCTCTCGTCTTTTTCATGATTGTAGTTTTGGGTTTCATTAAACAATTAGAGCATCCCAATAGTTTTCAGATATGAAGTAGCTTTTTCCAGTTTATCAATTTCTTTATTTAATAATATGTCTTCCTGCATTTTCTTTACAAGCTTAATACCAAATCCGGTGATAACATACAGATTTTCATCACATCGCACGGCATATATGCGAATCCAAGGAATTTCCTCTGGTCCGGTTGCTTTATAATCCGTATGGAACCTGCGATTAAAATATCCGGCCTCCTTATGTAAGGGAGTAAATAATTCATCAAGATCCGGGGTTTCATATAATGTTGCATTTTTAGCTCTGGTTCTCATTTCTTGTAAAAATCTATTGGTTTGCCCATGGGTTCTTGTTACTGCCTCAGTAACAGTACAATCAAAAAAAAATAATTTGTCCTGATTTTTCATGAAAAATCGAGTCAAATATTCTGGATCTTGAAGTTGGACGATAGCTTTGTTTAAAGCATTTTCCTCATTCTTACCCCAACGCACTGCATAAAGTGCGTGTGGTATTTCTTCATCAATATCAAAAGTACGCATATATGTTTATGTGTCAAAGTGTTTAACATTAATTCACAACTTTTAGTAAGGAATCATAAACTACTATTTTCTTTCCATAATCAAAAGATATATCATGTTATTCAAAAAATAGTTGCTGTCACGAAACAGAAGGGAATGAACTAAAGACAGGAATCAAGCTTGCTGTGGATGTCGTCGAAATACATATCATATTGCTTTCTCAGGCGAACTTATGACTATGTCTCGTTGACTGCTTCTCGGACGCAGAATAAGAACGAGAGGTACGAAACGAGATGAAAAATGCCTGTCTGTGTTGGTCTTTGGCAATTCGCAAACGATAAAAAGCTAATGGCTAATAGCTAACGGCTAAAAGCAAACCATGCGATATTTTGGCGATTGTGCCTGATTATTGTTCTTCCGCAAAATAGAGATGGTAATTTATTAGTTTTGCTTCTGTATCTTAAGAAGAATTATCAACAAGAAATAAATAAAATTCATGAAAACGATTCCATTATCGATTCCT
>DATGSA010000394.1:0-27195 GCA_035303085.1 Flavobacteriaceae bacterium | reverse complement strand
GGGAGTCTGGGTGAATCTTATCTCAAAGGGTTTATTCAAAAGTTTGATAGTGATGGAAACCGAGAGTGGGGAACGTATTACGGCTCTTCCAATTCCAGAGATTTAGATATGACTTATATCAATAAGATTGTGGAAGATCATAATGGAGATATCATTATCAGTGGTGTTTTTCTTGGAATAAATCCGGAAAATTACTTCATAACTCCCGATGTTTATAATGATGGGCAAAACCTGCCCTATGATGCTTTTTTAGCCAAGTTTGATGCTGATGGAAATCGTATTTGGGGATTGATGTACGGCGGAGTTGATGAAGAAGTTTCTATAGATCTTAAGATTGACAGTCAAAATAATATTCTCTTTTTTGGTTCTACGAAAAGCTTGGAAGATATTGCCACGCCCGGAGCACATCAAGAAAACTTGGGTTCGAGTCAACCGGTGAATGACACCGATGATGCTTTTTTAGCAAAATTCGATCCCGAAGGACAACTCTTATGGGGAACTTATTATGGTGGCCATAAAGAGGACTCTTATGGTAGCAGTAGTAACGGTTTGGGATTTGGAGGGATTAGTGTAGGTAATCGTTCAGCAATTGCCATCGATGAAGAAGATCACATTTTTATCACCGCCCAAACCCAGAGTGTGGATAAAATTTCTACACCAAATATTTATCAAGATAGTCTGAATAATGAAGATCATTTTGATGCATATATTGCTAAATTCAATCCCTCAGGAGATCGATTATGGGGAACGTATTTTGGCGGAAATAAAAATGAGAAAAACACCGGAATTCTTTATGCGGGAGACGATTCATTTTTTCTTTATGGAACTACAGAAAGTCCAATGAATATTGCGACAGATAATGCTTGGTGGGAAAATGAAATGTCAAGCGAAGAAAGTTATTTTTTAAATAAATTTTCCACACAAGAAATGGGTGTTGAAATACATGAAAAATCAAAGTTTACTCTTTATCCAAATCCGTCTTCTGGAGTTTTCAGTATTTCCGGAAAATCTTATTCCGAAGTTGAAGTCTTTGTGTTTGATGTTCAAGGACGTCAAGTGGAAAGCTTTTCAGAAGTTCAGCCAAAAGAAATTTTAAATCTTAAGGTAGAAAGTGGAATTTATTTTATTAAAATTCAAGAATATAATTCCGTTCAGACATTGAAGTTAGTTGTAGAGTAAATCGGCAAAAAATTAAACTGCATGTTTTGATTTCAGTTTTTACCTTCTTTTACTTTTTCGGCGGTTTATAAAATTCTTTATCCGGAAAGACAATGATTTCTACCCTTCTATTTTGTTGCATTCCCTTCTTGGTGCGATTGTCTTTTATGGGTTTGCTTTTTCCAAAGGATTCAAGGTCATAAGTGAAATCACCGGTTCCGTTAAGATTGGTTTGAATATAATTACGCACACTTTCCGCTCTATTTTGACCCAAGATTATATTGTATTCTGCGCTTCCATCTCCATCGGTATGGCCGTGGATTTGAATTTTTGCTTTGGGAATTTCTTGAAGGTATCCTATCAATTCGTCCAGTGATTTTTTAGCACCTTCTCTGATAGTAAACCGGTCGTAATCAAAGAGCACTTTGGCGTCTAAGCTTAGCTTTATCACCGCGCCAATAGCGCCGATCGCATCCATGTCTGCTCCGGGAGTTGTACCTCCACAAGCCCTTTTTAAATCGGTTAATCGAATATAATGATAAATTTGCGGCGGATCGGTTTTTCTTACAAATCGACCGATATCCACCGTAGTTTGACCACCATTTACTTGGCGTCCCAGTTGAAGCCAATTTTTACCGTCGGTGGAGATTTCAACTCTAAAAGGTTCAATCGTCGGTCCCACTTCAAAAAACACCAAATCCGGTCCTTCGATATCAATAAATCCGACTTTTTTAAACTTTATCGTGTATTGTCCACCGCATCCAATAGAAACATATTTTGGTTCTTTGGTTGCATAGGTGGTATAATCCGGTTCGTGAAGGCCTTGATTCGGATCGTTAAAAGGTTCCCGTGCTGCCGGTTTTCCGGGTTTGAATTCTACAACCGAGTCGGCAAATGCTATCCTTCCCAAAGGGACATACACCTCCTTCTGATCTCCAAGTTTATAAAATTTTTGAAATAAGGTAGTATCAGGTTTGATTTGTGCTTGTACCGAAATTTGTATAAGCAGAAGAATCAGTATGAGAAGTTTATTTCTTAAAGTCATTTTGGACTAAAATAGAAAATCCTCCCCACATTGGGAAGGATTTTCTTTAAATAGAGCGGTTATGATTAAATTATTTTACTTTCTCAACAATTGCTTTAAAAGCATCTGGATGATTCATCGCCAAATCGGCTAAAACCTTTCGGTTTAGGTCGATGTTATTGGCTTTGAGTTGTCCCATAAATTTTGAATACGACATTCCGTGCATTCTGGCTCCTGCGTTAATACGCATGATCCATAAAGAACGGAAGTTGCGTTTTTTCTTTTTACGGTCGCGATATGAATATAACATCGCTTTATCAACCGCATTTTTAGCTACAGACCAAACGTTTTTTCGCGCTCCGAAATAACCTTTAGACTGTTTCAATACTTTTTTTCTTCGCTTACGAGAAGCTACTTTATTTACTGATCTTGGCATAATTTATATTTTTTTGTAGTAGGCGCTCCATATCAAATGGAATCTTTGATGCCCGCTCCATGGTTAATTACTTAATTTTAAATGAAACCGATTAATCTTACTTTAATCTCAAAAGATGTTTGACGTTATTTTCGTCGGCTTTATCGACTATAGCAAATTTGGTTAATGCTCTTTTTCGCTTTTTTGATTTTTTGGTCAAAATATGGCTCTTAAAAGCATGTTTTCTTTTTATTTTTCCGGTGCCCGTTACTTTAAAACGTTTTTTAGCACTGGAGTTTGTTTTCATTTTATTTTTCTTCTTCGACATGTCGTATTTATTTAAATTGCTCTATTTATTTTAAAAAAAACTCTCACTTCCAACAGTGTGAAGACTGTTGTTGTTTTGTGCGTATCTATATAATATTGATTAATTTTTGCTTTTCGTGGGTGAGATAAACATTGTCATCCGCTTCCCCTCTAACTTCGGCATTTGTTCTACTTTCCCGTATTCTTCCAAATCTTGCGCTAAACGGAGTAATAAAATTTCTCCTTTATCTTTAAAGACGATAGAACGTCCTCTGAAGAATACATACGCTTTTACTTTTGCGCCGTCTTGTAGAAAGCGCTTTGCATGATTCTTCTTAAACTCATAATCGTGGTCATCTGTGTTAGGTCCAAACCTGATTTCCTTGTTGACAACTTTCGAAGCTTTGGCCTTTCTGGCCTTATCTCGTTTCTTTTGTTCAAACAAGAACTTTTTGTAGTCCATTGCTTTGACTACCGGTGGTTTGGCATTTGGAGAAATTTCAACTAAATCCAAACCGAGGTCTTCGGCAATAGCCAAAGCTTTTTTGATTGGATAGATATCCATTTCAACGTTATCACCAACTAAGCGAACTTCTTTCGCTCTGATTCTTTGATTTACACGATGCTTATCTTCCTTCTTTCTGGAAGGGCCTCTTGATCTTCTTCTCCTTCTAATTGTTTTTTATTTTTAAAAATTAAACTTCAAATTCTTTGATTGAAGACTTGATTTCATCTTGAATTAACTTTGAAAATTCTTCTATCTTCATCGTTCCCAAGTCTTCTCCACCATGTTTACGAACAGAAACCGTGCCATTTTGCTGTTCTTGTTCGCCAATAATCAACATATACGGCGTTTTTGAAACTTCGGCATCTCTAATCTTTTTGCCCATAGTTTCACTACGGTTATCTATTGAACTGCGAATTTCGTCATTTTCAAGTGAATTTAAAACTTTTTTTGAATAATTCTCAAATCTTTCGCTCAAAGTTAAAATTTTTGCTTGTTCCGGTATAAGCCATAATGGGAAATTCCCTTTGGTGTTTTCCAATAATATGGCGATAAACCTTTCCATACTGCCAAAAGGAGCACGGTGAATCATCACCGGACGGTGTGACACATTGTCATTTCCGGTATAGGTTAAGTCAAAACGTTCTGGCAGGTTATAATCTACTTGGATAGTTCCCAGTTGCCAGCTTCTTCCCAGCGCATCCTTCACCATAAAGTCCAGTTTGGGGCCGTAGAAAGCTGCTTCGCCTTCTTCGACTTTATAATTTAAACCTTTTTCTTTGGCAGCATTGATAATTGCCGCTTCTGCTTTATCCCAATTTTCATCACTACCGATGTATTTTTCCTTGTCCTCGGGATCTCTTAGAGAAACCTGCGCGGTAAAATCGTCAAAACCTAAAGTGCTGAAAACATACAGGGTCAGATCAATTACCTTTTTAAATTCTTCATCCAATTGATCCGGGGTGCAGAAAATATGGGCATCGTCTTGCGTAAATCCTCTCACACGCGTCAATCCATGCAGTTCTCCGCTTTGTTCGTAACGATATACGGTTCCGAACTCAGCATAGCGAACGGGTAAATCTCTATAACTCCAAGCTTCGGATTTATATATTTCACAATGATGTGGACAGTTCATCGGTTTGAGTAAAAACTCCTCATCTTCATGGGGGGTTTTTATGGGCATAAAACTATCTTCTCCGTATTTGGCATAATGTCCGGAAGTTACATAGAGATCTTTATGTCCGATATGTGGAGAAATCACCATTTCATATCCTGCTTTTTGTTGCGCTTTTGTCAGGAAATTCTCAAGTCTTTTGCGCAATTCTGCTCCCTTGGGAAGCCAGAGCGGTAGACCTTGTCCCACTTTCTGAGAGAAAGTAAATAGCTTTAATTCTCTTCCCAATTTTCTGTGATCTCTTTCTTTGGCCTCTTCTAAAAGTGCCAAATATTCCTTTAGATCTTTTTGTTTGGGAAAGGATATCCCATAAATACGAGAGAGCTGTGGTTTGCTTTCATCCCCTCGCCAATAAGCGCCGGCGATATTCAATAGTTTTACGGCTTTGATGAATTTGGTGTTGGGGATATGTCCGCCGCGACACAAATCTGTAAAGTTATCGTGGTCACAAAAAGTAATGTCGCCGTCTTCTAAATCCTCGATCAGCTCCAATTTGTATTCATTGCCTTCTTTCTCGTAATGTGCTAAAGCTTCTTTTTTAGAGATCGCATATTTGTGAAATTCGTGTTTTTCACGAGCGATTTCGAGCATGCGTTTTTCTATTTTCGGGAAATCATTTTCTGATATTTTTTCCCCGTTGGGATCCAAATCGTAATAAAATCCGTTTTCGATAGCCGGACCGATGGTAAGTTTTATTTTTGGATATGCTTCCTTCAGTGCTTGCGCCATCACGTGAGCAGTACTGTGCCAGAATGCTTGTTTGCCTTCTTCATCATTCCAGGTATAAAGGACTAAATCTCCATTCTCAGAAAGTGGTTCATTGACTTCAACAATGGTTTTGTTGAATTTAGCGGAAAGAACATTCCGTGCTAATCCGCTACTGATACTTTTTGCAATTTGATAAGGAGTAGTTCCTTTCTCATATTCCTTTTTACTGCCGTCGGGTAAAGTGATTTCAATCATAGGTATTTGAATTGAGCGACAAAGATAAGAGGTTAATTTTGTTTGCGCAATATCCGTGAATATTAAGTTTTTGAAATTGAAGAATTAACTTATGAATTTTAAAGTGGTTCTGGAAGAATAGGTGATTAATCAGCCAAAACAGCTTGAGCAGGTGGATTGAAAAAATCATCCGAAGGTTGAAAAAATTTGAGTTTAGCAATGGTGAGTTTGTCGATAAGATTTGTTGCTGAAATATCGTCTCGATAAATTTCCCAATGCTTAGGAAAAGGAATTCGACCGATAGAAAAATAATTTTCATATAAAACCAAATGATTTTCTTCCGATGGTTTATCCGAAAAAGTTACGGCTGAAATAAATCCGGTGGTGGGTGCGATGTGAACCTTTAGATCGGCAGTTGATGATAAATATTTGGCGTTTTTTAAGTCTAAATTGATCGTTGTGTAATTTTCTCCTTGTAAACTGTCTGTGGTTTTTTCTTTGGCTTTTGAAGTCCAGTCTTCAAGGTTGAAAGCCAATCCGAAAAGTTGAATGATGTTTTTAAATGCCGCCAAATCTTCATCGGGTAAATCCGGAGAAGTGTATAAACTATCCTCATTAAAAATGGCAAAATCACCGTTAAACATCTCCATTTTAATCTTTTTCAGATCGGTTTGTAAGTTGAATTTTTTGGCCGATTGTTCAGATTTGGACTGCACTTCAAAAGTTATGGCCTCGTGGTTTTTAAATTCTGTTGAGCGATGAGTTTCTTCGACTTGTTTGACGAACAACTTTGCTGCTGAGGACTCGACAGGAAGGGTATCGGTGATTTGTTGTTCGGCATCATCATCAGAATCTTTGGTTTTGTCTTTACAACTAATCAGTAGAAACACCGCGAAAAGGAATATAGCGAAGCGCATAAGAAATATTTTGTGCAAAGTTAAGTGGAAAACAATTCATAAGAAAGCGGTTTTTTGGAAGTGATTTTTTTAAGTGGGTAGAAGGGAGGTAGTTTGTATACGCATTTCAAGGAGATTAGTAACCACGGTTATAGGAATGTAATACCAAATCCGAAGTAATAGATATAGAACTCCAGAGGAGTTCAACAACGATAACCCCATACAAGCGAAGCGCAGTTGGGGTTTGGAAACACCCCGCCCGCCGGAGGCGGGCACCTTTCTTTAAAAAAGAGGGGAGTTTTGGTCGGAGTGTTTTTTAGCTCTAAATAGTTGATAAGTAGCGTTTTATATAGAGATGTATCTGTTTAGATAGTATTAGAATAGCCTTAATTTTATTAAAAAAAATATGTTGTGATGAAAGGAGAAGTCCGCGTGAAGGATGGAAGCGGCATCCTTTTTTCTTTTCGAAAGGTTGTTTTGGGAAGAGGGTTTTGTTTTTAGAGGTTTGTTGTTTTGGAAGCAATTGAGTTTTAGAAAAAAGATATAGCGGACAGCCTGACCCCGGATTTTTGAAAGTGAAAATATATTGGTAAAATAAATCTTTAATCAACAAGACAGACTTGGGTTTTAATAAAGACCGGGGGCACGCCCAAATAAGAATTATAAATCTTTCAATTAGACGAGATTAAACTCGAAATGGATGTGTTTGCTTATTCTTGTTTTAAATCGGTGTGCATTTGTTGATAAAGCAGATTGTCCATTTTATTTTCGCCGATTTGGGAGTAGTCGAAAAGTGGCGGTGCTTCTTCGGGTTTGGCGAATTCGCTACTTCCGGTGATTGACTGAATGGCAATTTGTAACAGGGTTTCCGTCGGATTTCCCAACTCGCCCAGATCGGCCAAGTTTTCCTTTTGCATTAAATCCGGAATCAAACCATTGTGGTAATCGGTGTATCCATCGGCGTTGATCGTTTTTAAAATTAAGGGTTGCATGGCGTAATTATGGCCGGGCTGAACGGCGGCACGGGTGAAATTATGGGAATCGTATAAAGTAGTGGAGCCTTGAAATTTCCCGACGGTATTGTCGCCGATTTGAACGACTTCGATATACGGATTTAAACCATTGATCAACAATTCGCTCGCTGAAGCCGTGCTGGCGGAGGTGAGGATATAAACTTTATTTAACGTTAAACTGTTCAGGCTGGCACCTTCGGGAGTTTGGTCTTTGAATAATAGATTATTGTCCGCAAAATTTTGGTTGTACACTTCTTTGACAAAAAGTTGACCGGTAAATTGTCCGGTAATCATTCCGGCTAAAGCTCTGCTGGTTTCAATACTCCCGCCACCGTTGTAGCGTAAGTCCAACACCAAATCGGTTATTCCGGCTGTTTTAAAATCGCCAAAAACGGCATTGAGATCTGCATTGTAAGATCTAGTGAATGCGTTGTACATCAAATATCCTATCTTATGACCGTCTATGTTTAAAGTTTCTTGAAGGTGAATGGGGTTTTCTTGGTGTTCGGTTTTTTGTAAACTGATGGTTTGATTTAATGCGATGAGGTTTTCACCTTGCAGTTTCGCCAAATTTATCGTGTAATGATCAGGGGCCAAAAGTTCTTGATAATTGGATTCTGTCAATGCAATTCCATCAATTTTGTCGAAGAGCATTCCGCGTTCTACACCTTGTTGAGCTGCGGAAGTGTTGGGCATCACATACCTGACGTAACCAAAAACCTTTCCGGTACTGGTGATTTTTGCCAAGCCAAACGCCATTCCGTTACGAAGACTAATCCCGGCCAATTGTTTTTCGAGGACGCGAAAATCCGGTACGATAATACTAAATCGATCTTCGTGGAAAAGCAAGGATTCAAAAAGACTTTCCGGGGAGTTAAAAGTTTGTAAGTAAGCGTTTAAATCTTCTGTATCGGAGAAATAATCATCGGCTAAAACTTCTTTGTTGGCTTTGTAAAGATAAAATTCTTTTAGACCTTCATACACAAAATTCTGGTTGTTCAGCAAAGAGGCATCTCTGATCTTGTCATCAAAATCCTCGTGAAAGCAAGAGGAAAAAATCAACAATAGGCAAATGCTCAAAAGATAAAGCGAATACTTTTTCATAAAGTTTGAATTTTTACGGCGTTTTGTACAATTATTGCAATTTATTAAATCAGCAAGTAATTGCTAAAATATAAAAGTAAGAACAATTCCACTTACCTTTGCTTTTCGGGGTTGATTTTTTGAGAGTCGTTATTGTTTTTCTTAAAATAGTTGAAGGTTCCCAGACTATTGATTTATTTAAAAAAGAAAAGTTGTAGTTTTATATTGTTTTGATTTTCTTGGAGTTGTGCTAGGATTTGAAATGATATTGAGATGAAAAAACAACTGAACAATCATTTTTAATCTGTGATGAAAAATATAGTATATGTTTGCATAAAGTAAAATAATCGAGATGTAATAAATTAAGTAACCAAGAGATGTAACAAAGCCGACTTCTATACGTCTTCTAATTAGTAAAGCATCAATAATGAACCAACGAGAGTTTTTAGCATTTATCAATCCCTTAAAAGACAGAATCTTTAGACTGTCTTTACGGTACTTGGTGTCTAAAGATGCCGCAGAAGATGCGACGCAGGAGGTCATTATTAAGCTTTGGAATAATCGGAAAAGGCTGAAGAAATATGATAGTCCAGAAGCTTTTGCGATTACGGTTACGAAAAATCATTGTATTGATCAATTAAAATTGAAGGGAAATAATAACTTACGGATTGTTCACAGCAATTTTGAAGGGAATGAGTCTTCTCTTCAACGCCAGATTGAAGCGAAAGACGAGTTGAAAATGGTATCGAAAATCATTTCGACTTTAACTGAACGAGAGCAGACATTGATTCAGTTACGCGATATCGAACAACTCGAATATGAGGAGATTGCCGAGGCTATGGATATGAAAGAAACGGCTATCCGTGTGGCATTATCTCGAGCCAGGAAAAAGATACGAGAAAGAATATTAAAGATACATCGCTATGGAACAGCAACAGATAAATAATTTGCTCGACAAGTATTTCGAAGGCGAAACAGATTTGGTAGAAGAAACCAAGCTTCGAACCTACTTTGCAAATAATAAAACCCTTCCACCGGAATTGGAAGAATACCGAATCTTGTTTTCTTATTTTGAAGCGGAGCAAGAAAAGGTTTATCAAGGAGATGTTTTATTACCGCAAAAGCGTTCTTACAAGTGGCCAATTGCACTGTCGGGAATAGTGGCAGTAGTGGCTGCTTTGTGGTTGACACAGCCTTTTGCTGATGAAGCGGCTGCAGATAATTCCTCACGGAATTCAGGAATTGCTACAGAAAATGCTCGTTCTCTATTTATGATGATGGGAAGTGTTCCAGAGGAAAGCAGAGAGAAATTGGGCTATTTGAATGAGTTAGAAGTGCTGAAGATTAGTGAATTATCTTCTGAAGAAAAGGGGGCTTCGAACTTGGAGCAGGAAGAGAAAAGTAATGAAAAGTAAACTGAAATAAAAGAGATGAAAAATATTGTAATAGCCATTTTGTTGTTGGGATATTCATTGATGTCGAGTGCGCAAAATCTTGATAAATATGAGGATATGGCTGAGGTAAATGGAGTTTTTATCACCCAACATATGTTTGAACTCCTGTCGAAAATCAATATGGAAAGCGAAGATGCGGAAGAGCAGCGGTTTGTCAATTTGATAGAAAACATAGATGGATTGAAGGTGCTGACTACCGTCAACCAAAATATTGGGGTAGAGATGAAAACCGATGTTAATGCTTATATTGCGGCGGATGAACTGGAGGAATTGATGCGGGTGAAAAAAGACGGAAAATCATTGAAGTTTTATTTCAAACCGGGCAGCTCTGAAGAAAAAGTAAGCCAGCTTTTTATGTTTATGACCAAAAATGAGAAAGCTGAAACACGATATGTATTATTGTCTATTACCGGCGATATCGACTTGAATGATATCGGAGAACTGACCGGAAAACTGAAAGGGGTGCCCGGAGCCGAGGAGTTGAAAAATGTAAAACCGAAATGATGAGAGGAGTTTTGAGGTTCTTCGCGATAAGCAGCCTGATATTGCTGATGAGCTGTGAGTCCGAACCGAGTTTGCAAAAATATTATGTGAAGCATCAAGAGGATGATAGCTTTATGCATTTGGATGTGACCACTAATATGTTGTTTGGTAACTTAAAAGGAGTCTCAAGCGAAGAAAAAGAAAATTTAAAAGCTTTTCGAAAAGTAAATGTATTGGCTTTCCCGATTGATGGCGAGAATGAGAAAAAATACCTAAAAGAACGCGATAAAGTTTTAGCGATTTTGAATAATGGATCCTATAAATCGCTGGCGGGTTTGCGTTATTCAAAAATGAGTTTCCAATTGTATTATTTGGGAGAACCCGAAGATATAAAGGAGATTGTCATTATGGCTTATTCGGATGAAAAAGGGTTTAGTGTTGCTCGGATATTAGGAGATAACTTAAATGCCAAAGTGCTGTACGAAACGCTGTCCGCTGCTAAAAGTGGCGAAATTAAAATGAATCTGGATGCTTTTGAGGGGATGTTGGAGATGGAGTAGAGGGGGGAGTTTTTTAGTTGGGTAGTCGTGTAGTTGGGTAGTTTTTAGTTGATAGTGTAGTCGGATTAAGATTCGCAACCCGTAACTCGCCACACAAAAGAAGCACACTCCTTCACAAGTTTACAGGTTCACTCGTTCACAGGTTCACTTTTTCACAAATTATCTTTATTTAATAAACCGAATAGTCAGCGGATATCGAATCACGCCCACTCCGTTATTAGCTTGAATTCCGTAGATAATTGGGAAAATGATGTTGATTAACCCTACGGCTATTAAAAGAGGAATGCCGACTAATAGAAAGATTAAGGCCGTGGAAACCGCGTAATAAATGAATAAGCTGATCTGGAAGTTGACGACTTCTTTTCCTTGCTCATCCATATACTGAACTTCATCTTTTTTGAGTTGCCAAAGAATGAGTGGCACAATGATGCCTCCAACGGCGGTTACCATGAATAATAACTGGCTCAAGTGCATGAGCAATAACATTTGTCGGTCTTCTTTTAAAGCCGGATAGGTCTTTGTATCTTCCATAACAGTTTAAATCACAGGTTGTTTTATAACCTATAAATATAATAAAATAGCCGCAAATATATTCTTATTATGTTTTTTATCTTTGCAAAATGATTTTAAATGATACCATTGTAGCTGTAGCAACTCCGCCGGGAAGCGGAGCGATTGCCATTATTCGTGTATCCGGACCGGATGCGATTGAATTTACTGCCCCTGTTTTTCAAGCTCACAACAATGTGGATTTGAAGGATCAGAAAACACATACTTTGCAGTTGGGATATATCAAAGACGGAAAACGCATTATCGATGAAAGTCTGGTGTCGGTTTTCCACGGCAAACGTTCTTATACCGGAACACCAACCGTAGAAATCTCCTGTCACGGCAGTCCGTTTATTCAGCAGGAAATTATCAATCTTCTGCTTCGACAAGGATGTCGTGCTGCCAATCCGGGAGAGTTTACCATGTTGGCATTTCTCAACGGGAAAATGGATTTAAGTCAAGCCGAAGCAGTGGCAGATTTGGTAGCGAGCGATAATGAAGCCGCTCATCAAATTGCAATGAACCAAATGCGTGGCGGATTTGCCGACGAAATTCAACAACTACGAGACGAATTACTCAATTTTGCCTCGTTGATCGAACTCGAATTGGACTTTACCGAGGAAGATGTAGAGTTTGCCGACCGCGATCAGTTCCAAGATTTGGTTTTTAAAATTCAAAAAACCTTGAGTAGATTGATCGATTCTTTTGCGGTTGGAAATGTGCTGAAAAAAGGAATTCCCGTTGCCATTGTCGGTGAACCCAATGCGGGGAAATCTACCTTGCTCAACGCGCTACTCAACGAAGAGCGAGCAATTGTCAGTGATATTGCTGGAACTACTCGAGATACCATCGAAGATGAAATTGCCATCGACGGGATCGGATTTCGATTTATCGATACCGCGGGAATTCGAGAAACAACCGACGAAATCGAGAGTCTGGGAATTCAAAAAACCTTTGAGAATATCCAAAAAGCCTCGATTACTTTATTGATGATTCCAAGTCCAATAGCCTTGAATGAAGAAGCGAAAAAAGAGATGATTTTTGACATCAATCAAGTTAAAAACCGCTTTCCCGATAAGCCTTTCTTGATTGTGGTCAATAAAATTGACTTGCTCGAGGAACAACAAGTTGCTGAGCTCGAGGAAAGTTTAAGCCATATTGCCGGTACAGATTTACAACTGATCTCTGCTAAAAAACAAATCGGTATAGAAGCGTTAACCGATAAACTCCTCAATTACGTCAACACCAGTGCCCTGCGCAGCAATGACACGATTGTAACCAACTCCCGTCATTACGATTCCCTCTTAAAAGCCCAAAAGGAAATCAATCATGTACAAGAAGGACTTAATATGGGATTAACCGGAGATTTATTGGCTATCGATATCCGACAAGCATTGCATTACTTCGGAGAGATTACAGGGGAGATTACTACAGATGACGTCTTGGGAAATATTTTTGCGAACTTTTGTATCGGCAAGTAGTTTTATATTTTGTAATATTATTTCGACAGTCAAAACCTTTTTTATATGATGTTTAAAAGAGAAAAAGAATTTATTTGAATTTAATGAATTGAATGAGGTAAAAGGGTTTATGGATGAAATCGCCTACTCCAAAAATAACTATCATAAGTTTTCTGAAATTCTTCATAACCACTAATTTTTGACCAAGTTGATGCGGTTATTCTTTTGCGGTTTTGATTTTTTTACCGGACAAATCTTGAGAATCCTTCTATTAAAATCAGGAAATATGCTAATTATATTCTGTTATGAGCCTAAATTCTTATTTGATGACTTAAGCCTATTTGCGTAGTAGGAAGTTGTTAGCCTTTGTGTATAAAGGGGTGCCTTATTTGATGAATAATCCGAATTAACCGATCACCTCCCAATAAGCCTCCTCCAATAATTTCACAGCTTCCTCCATTTCTTGCTGATTGAGATGCGCAAAACCCAATCTTAAAGCAGTAGTGATTCGATTTTGATAAAGACAAATACCGGGAAGAAATAGTCCTTTTGCTCTTGCTGTTTTTTGTAATTGAGTCAGAGAAAAGAAGTCGTTAAACCGAACCCAAAAGGCCAGGCCGGAAGTTGGGATGGTAAAACTAATTCGGTTTTTAAAGTGGGTCTGGAGTAACTGAGCAAATGTTTCTTTCCGCTCGGCAATTACCTTTTTGGATTTTCTGTGATAGCGGTGAATATCTCCTTGATGGATGATTTCTCCCAAAGCTTTTTCCATCATCAAATCCGGCTTTCCAAAGACATTCAAATATTTTGCTCCTTCTTGTAATAGATCTTTCGGGGCAATCAAAAAATTCATTTGAAAATTGGGATTTAAAAATCTCCCGAATCCACCAACGTATATAATCCGCTCTCCGCCAAACTTTCTAAACAAAGATTCTTGACTGTTTTTATCAGATGAAAACTCAAAATCCGTATCATCTTCAATTACAATAAAATCATATCGTTCAGCTAATTGTAGTAATTGTGTTTTTCGTTTTTCAGAAAGTCTGACGGTGGTGGGGTATTGCGATTTGGTGTTGATATAAACAAAACGAATTTCACCCGCTTCAAAATGTTTTTCGATATAATCAATATCCATCCCGTCTGCATCCAACGGAACAGTTTTCATCTTGGCACCTGCTTGACTAAAAATCATATTGGGGAGAAAGTAACTGAATTCTTCTACCAAAACAGTGTCGCCTGAATTGATCAGTAACCGAGATAAAATAGAATAAAGCTTTTCTAAACCAGCTATCGGTAATAAAAAGTTTCTGGAAAGGTGAAATCCTCTGGTTAAATTCAGATAATAACTCAATTGATCTCTAAAAAATGAATTGCTGCTTGTGTGATTTGGTAATGCTTTAGCGTGTTTTTTGCTTTTCATAACCGAAGTGTAAAAACGAACCAATTCCTCCGATTTATTAATTCGATAATCCGGGGTGCCATCGGTGAAATAATATTTTTCCAGACTCTCTTCCAAGGGCGAATCCAACATGAAATCTTTTCTAAAGTGAAAAGAAGCTTTTTCCGGGGGCTGTCTAAAAGCTTTTAATTCTTGGGCCGTAGCGGGAGAGAGCTCAGGATTTTTTACAAAAGAACCAATATTGGGAATGATTTTTAACCAACCTTGCTCCTGTAATTCCGTTAAGGCAGCCACAATTGTTTTTCGATGAACCTGTAATTCTTTCGCTATTTTTCTACTGCCGGGGAGCCGATCATCTTCTTCTAAAAGGTTGCTTCTGACGGCGTTAATAAATTGATACACAATTTGCATATAGACCGCTTCCTTTTTTCGGCGATCTATTTTTATAAAGGTGGAAAAGGGAACTTGTACTGGACTATTCATTATCTATATATCGGACTACCAAAACTACTGTTTTTATTCAAATATTTGCACCGATTTTGAAATAATACCATCAAGAATATATTTATGAAAAGAGTATTGGTTGCTTTAGGGCTTATAATTTCGACATATAGCTTTGCACAAGAAAAGAATATGCTTTCGGATTCACTCATTCAAAGAGATGAGTTAGAAACCGTTATTATTCAGGGAAATCGTTTGAATACTCCTTTTAATGAAACTTCTCGGGATATTCAAGTGATTACCCAGAAGCAGATTCAGGCGCTTCCGGCAAAATCACTCAATGAGGTTCTGTCTTTTATCAGTGGCGTAGATATTCGTCAACGCGGTCCTTTTGGAACACAAACAGATATTTCGATTGATGGAGGAACTTCTGAACAAACTTTGGTGTTGATTAATGGCGTGAAAATGATCGATGCCCAAACAGCTCATAATATGATGAATATTCCAGTTCCCTTGGGCGCGATAGACCATATTGAAGTATTGAGAGGTGCCGCAGCCCGGGTGTACGGAATTAATGCACTGACGGGCGCCATTAATATTGTGACTAAAAAAGAAAGACATTCTTCGGTAACCGCTGAAATTCAAGGTGGAACCTCATTTAAATCTAAGGAAGAAGGCGATGGGTCCGGTATTTATGGTGGGGGCTCAGTTGCGGTTACTGGAATTTACGGTTCTGAAAAGCAAAGTCAACTTTTCTCGGTTTCCCAAACTAATTACAACGGACAGCGATATAATTCAGCCTCAAAAAATACCCGACTTTTTTATAATGGGGATTACAAATTCAATTACAATAACAGTATTCAGGCCATGGCGGGGTATGCGCGAAGTCATTTTGGAGCCAATGGTTTTTACGCTGCTCCAGCAGACGTTGATTCAGAGGAAATAGTGAAGTCTTCGGTGTTTAGTATTTCTTCAAAACATAAGTTCGGTGATTTTACGATTTCTCCCAGAATTAGTGATCGCTATGGAGAAGATGATTATCGTTTTAATAAAGATGATTTGAGCACCGGGCGATCAATCCATTATACCAATGCCTTGATGTTGGAATTGAACAGTAGTCTTAAAACCGACATCGGAACTTTTGGTTTTGGCTGGGAGTCACGCTTGGAAAAAATTAATAGTTCGAATATCGGAAAACACTCCCGCGATAATCACGGTGCTTATGGGGAATTGAAAAGCGGGATTGGAAAAAAACTAAAAGGAACTATGGGACTTTATGCAAACTACAATACTGATTTTGGTTGGCAGCTCTATCCAGGAATAGATTTAGCGTATCTCCTCAATGATTATTGGAAAATATCGACCAGTATTGGTTCGGGTCAACGCATTCCTTCTTTTACAGATTTATATTTAGATCAGCGCCCGGGAAATGTTGGAAATGAATTGCTGCAGTCCGAAAATGCTTGGAATTACGAAGGGAATATTCAGTATCAAAAGGGAAACCTTCAATTTAAAACCGGTTATTTTTATCGTAATATTGATGATTTTATCGATTGGGTGAGAGATGATGCTTCGGAACCTTATTCCCCCGTTAATTTAGGAAATAATAAAATGCACGGAATTTATGGAAGAATACAACAGGATTTTGAGTTGGGAAACCAGCAATCCATCGGTTATCAAGTGAGTTATAACTACCTGAGTCCTTCCCTGGAAACTTCAAATGAAATTCAATCCAAATATATTTTAGAGTCTTTAAAACATCAGTTGATTAGTGGCATTTATTACCGAAACAACAACTTCTCTATTCATTTAAAAAACAGGTGGTTGAAGCGCGAACTTGCTAATTCTTATAATGTGGCAGATATTCGCATCAATTACGAATGGCAAGATTTTCTTTTATACACGCAAGTAAGCAACTTATTCGACGCATCATACAACGAAGCAGGGGCGGTGCCTATGCCTACACGGTGGTTTGCGTTAGGGTTGAAATATCAATGGAATCAGGGTTAAGTCTTTTTGTTATAGTTGACAACAACACCATTGTCGATTCAATTTTACATTAAGAGTCCTTTTGTGTTTAAATTTTTCAACTCGGAATGAGTTACAGAGTTTTCGGGTTAGAAAGTTTCGGGTCAGCGTGTTGCGGGTTAAAAATCGAAGCTCGCAATCCTATTCGAATTTAGACCAATTTTTATGTTGCCAATCATATTGGGTGAGCTGATCAGGGAATTTAATCGGCTCAAAACTAATACTTATTTCAGTATAGACTTTGCTCCTTTCTTAAAAGTGACTAACTTGATAAGTGTTTTTATCAATTACTCTTCCTCCTGAAAACTTCTATACCAAGTTAGAAAGACATAAAAAGCACCATAGGAAATAAAACCGATGGCGGTTACTGCCATTAATACCCGACCAAGCGTAGATTGATCCATATAGGCAAAAGCATCTTGCATGCCTTTAATGTCGTGGTTACCCGTGTAAATTCCGGCGCGTAAAAAGAAATAGGCAATAATAAGCACGACAAAAGCACGAGCGTAAAACCCAAATCTTCCCACAGATCTAATTATTTGAGCGTATTTTTGTCCATCTAAATTAAACTGATCCAACAACCCCCCTTTAAATGCGCCCACGATGAGAATAATGGCTTGAACAAGAAGCACAATTCCGATACAAATAAAGATATAGGACAACACCGATGGATCTATGAAGCTAAGATATTTCGTTTGGGAGTCTCCCGTGTAAGAGCCAGTAAATAGATGGTAAAAAGCTAAGATGCCCACAGCGGTATAGACTAATCCCGTCGTGAAAAGTCCAAATCGGCGTGACTTTGCTTTTCGATCGGAACCCGAATTCTCGGGATCTTGAATGCTTTGTACAAACATCCAAAAAGAATAACACAAGAGTCCAACCCCAAGAAACAGCAGCATAACTTGTCCAAAAGGTTGTCTTTTTAAAAAAGCCAGTGCTTGATTCGTTCCGGAACTTTCCCCTCCCATTGCTAAAGCAGCCAATAAAGAAAGTATGCCAATCACCAAATAAATAAAGCCTTTGGCGATAAAGCCAATAATGGCTATGGTTTTATAGGACTTTTTCACTTGCAGATATTGTTTAAATCATTGATTAAAGATATAGTTAGTACAGAAAATCATCACAATATAATATAACCGATGGAAGTTATGTGTAAAGAAACCGCATAATATGCTGTTTTTATTTTGAATTCGTAGATGATGATGGATCGGGAACCTTTCATTTTGCAGTGATAGAAAACCTTGACCTTGCTTCTTTTATAAAAGAATCGCTTATGTATTGAATAAATACTTTTAAGTTAGAATACTAATCAATTTGTATTTATTCTGATAATGAGTCGTTTAAGAGGTTTGATCGGTTCTCAAGCTAATTTTTATTTCAGCCGAGACTTTAGGGCGTCCATCTCATTTGTATTAATTAGGAGTTAAAACCTGCAAGGAAAGAAATTTTTAAGGATAGTAGAAGCTTAAAAGGTTGAATATATAAATATTATAGAAAACGTTTCGAAATTGGATTCCCAATTTCCCTATCCATTTGAGATTACAACTTAACATAAGGACGGAAAGTTACTAACAAGTTTGCCGGAATAGTTTTATATATGTATGTTTTTCGTTTAGATTGACTAAAACCTGTACCTCCATTAAAATGAGTCAAATTTGATGCTAATTCCGTGATTTAGTCGTCGCTTTTTCCCATAATCATATCATCTTCTCTTCTTTAAAACTCAGTAAAAGAGCTAAATCAGAAAATAAAGCCGGAGCAGTTTAAGGTTTGCAGCGTCTTATAATTTTAAAGCTTCTTATAGTTGAATTTATTACTTGAACTTAGGAGTTGAATAAATTAGTCGATGCACTTTTCTGCCGTTTCTTTGGCTTTTACGTTGGTGAATTTTTGTTTATCCAAGCTATATGCAACTAAATGGCCTTCTTTTGCTACGCTATAATCCAAACAGCAGACATTATCCTTGAAAAACGATGGGGTGTCCTCTGTTAACCAATAATGACCGAAGAAAACCTCCTTGTCGCCTTCTTTATAATAATCTGTGTTTTGTAATTCTGACAGCTCAACCGGATCATCCGGAAGACTTTTAAAGTTGTGGACAGAGAATTCTTTATAAGTCATCTCCGAAGGATCTTCCCACCATTTGATTCTCATATCACTTCGTTCCTGTCCGTCTTTATCGAATAATGTTTTTCCATCGGGTATACTGATTTCCTTTCCTTTTAGGATTGTATCAACGGCGTTATATAGGGCAGTTCCTTTTTTTACAGATTGCTTAATCAAATCATCGGTGAGTCGATTGTTATCCAAATGTTTTTTGAGATAGTCGATACTCTCGTAGTCCCAACAGGCATGCACTGCTCTAAATGTTTCTGTCTCGTAGAATAACGGAAGGGTTTTAAACCACTCTAAGTACATTTTAAACTCTTCTTGTCTATTTTTGAATTGTTTAAATGTCTGATAATGTTGCAGGATGTTTTTTATGGAATGTTTTCGTAAATGGCCGCCTTTAGGATCCATCTCGTGAAAACAAATTGCGTTGTATTCATGATTGCCCATAAGGGCGATGGCACTTCCATGGTCTACCATTTGTTTGACAATCTCCAATGTTTCTTTAATTTTGGGTCCCCTATCGATATAATCGCCAACAAACAAAGCTTTTCGGTTTGGGTGGGAATAATGGGAGCCGTTATTAAAGTATCCTAATTTTTCTAATAGTATTTCAAGTTCGTCAGCGTGACCATGAATATCGCCAATTAGATCTATCATTAATTATTGTTTTGGTGAATATTGGAACAGTGGCGAATATAATCATATTGGATGATTATAGAAGAATAATCCGCGGCTAAAGCAGAAATTGATAAAGTGAAATTATAATGTGAATCATAGCTATGTTAAAATCTCTGCGAAGTCTTTTGGATAAAGATAAATTAGGCGAATCAAAAATCACCCTAACTAAAGGTTTTACTTTTTAAAAAACCGTTTACCTTGCTTTTTTCCGCCCCTGCTCCCGAGGCGCACACGGTCCTTCCAAGGCGAATACGGTAAAGGGAAGCAAGGCAAACTGCTTCCTAAGAAAATTAAATTTTGCTGAAATGGCTCCTTTTAGATACTATGTTTAAATCCAAACATTTCAGCAAAAAGGGTTTGAAATGCGGATTTGCCTTCTTCTTGAGTTGACTTTATTAATGAACCATTATCCTTCCTTTTCTCTGCCTGAATAACAAGCGTCGAAAAATAGATGTTTCAATTATAATAGCCAGTTTAAATTAGAGCCTTTTAATATTGCTTTTCCACTAAAGTCAGCTGTCAAATTCCATAGTATCCTGAGTTGTTTTAAGGCAATAATTTGGATTTAATCACCATCAATTTTTTTCGGAGCATATCTTGGATTGAATATTGTATGCCGCCCATTCCTTCTCCGGAGGTATCTCTTCCGCCAAACGGCATCCAATCTACTCTAAAAGCGGTATGGTCATTAACCATCACGGTAGAAGCATTTAGTTTCTTGACCGTATCTATCGCAATATCGATATTTTTAGTAAAAACTGCTCCTTGAAAGTGAACATCCAGACTGTTCGCTATTTCTATAGCTTTTAGACGATCAGCATACGAAAAAACACTGATTATCGGCCCAAAAATCTCTTCGGTAGAAACTTTGCTTTGTGTCGGTGGGTTTAGTAAAACTGTCGGTGCATAACAGGTAGCCGAAATTCGCTCTCCTCCGGCTAAAACTTTAGCGCCGTCTTCCACCGCTTCATTGACCCATTTTTCTACGCGATCTACTTCATCTGCTGTAATCAACGGACCTACATCCGTATCTTTATCCAGCGGATCTCCGACTTTTAATTCTTGGGCAGCTTTCGTTAATTCATCGGCTACTTTTTTAGCGATATCTTCATGAACAAAAACCTTTTGTACCGAGACACAAACTTGTCCGGCGTGATAGAATCCACCTTTGGTCAAGGCGGGGATTAACTCTTTAAAATCGGCATCTTTCTCCACGATGACCGGAGCTACTCCTCCGTGTTCTAAAACCAATCTTGTGCCAGGAGCCACTTTAGACTTCAACATCCAGCCCACTTTCGCCGAACCGATAAAAGTCAAAAATCCGATGCGTTTGTCGGTGGCCAAAAACTCAGAAGTTTCGTTGTCTGTAATCGCTACTTGAACCCAATCTTCAGGCAGGCCGGCTTCTTTTAGAATCTCAACAAGGTTCAGACAAGAAAGTGGAGTGGTGTTTGCCGGTTTTACAATTACCGGACATCCCGCCGCAAAAGCGGTAACGACTTGATGAATAATTAAATTTAAAGGATGATTAAACGCGCTGATGGCTGCTACCACTCCAATAGGCTCATAAGTCACCATCGCCAGTCTATTTTCGGAAGCTTCCGTCAATCCCATAGGGATCTCTTCTCCTTTGATTTGTGAAATGTATTCGGAAGCGATTTTAACTCCATTAATGGCTCGTAAAACTTCGACTTTAGAATCAACATAAGGTTTTCCACCTTCTTGAGCCGCGATTTTTGTCAACTCCTCTTTCCGCTCTTCCATCAGTAGCGCAGTTTTTTCCAAAATCGCTTTCCGTTGGTATGGTTTTAACCAACGTACTGGAGTTTTGAAAAGATTATCAGCTTTTTGCAATTGATTTTCCACTTCTTTTCTTCCAATGAAAGGAATTTCCTTAATCAATTCTTGATAGTAGGGCGATAATACTTTTAAAGTTTTCATAAGCGCTCTTGTAGTGTTTTAGTTAGATTCATTTTCCTTGAGCAGGACATTGAGAATAGGATGGTTCAGCGAATAATCTACTGCCATATCGATTAAATGAACGCCTTTCGCATTCAAGCATTCTCGTATGGTGGTGATAACCTCTTTATCGTTTTTCGGACGATGTCCCGTAGCCCCATAACTTTCAGCATAAGTCACAAAATCCGGATTTCCATAATCCATTCCATAGTTTTCAAAGCCCATATCTTCTTGCTTCCATTTTATCATTCCATAGGATTCATCATTGAGAATAATAACCGTTAAGTCAAGCTTCAGCCGAACGGCCGTTTCTAATTCTTGAGAATTCATCATAAACCCACCATCGCCTACAACGGCAACGACTTTTCTTTTGGGATACAGCATTTTTGCCATCATAGCCACCGGTAATCCTGCACCCATAGTGGCCAAGGCATTGTCAAGTAAAAGTGTATTTCGCTGGTAAGCTTTATAATTCCGGGCGAACCAAATCTTATAGATGCCGTTATCTAAAGAAAGAATTCCGTCATCGGGTAGTTCTTTTCGCAAGACAGTAACCAATCGTTGAGGCAAAATCGGAAAACGTTTATCTTCAAAGTATTTGGTGAGATGTCCTTCTATTTTTTCTTTCATTTCTTTGTAGAAAGAAAAATCCCAATGTTCAGAAATGCTCATCTCTGTAGTTATTCTTTGGATAGTATCCGTGATATCGCCCACGACATTCAGTTGAGGGAAATAAACCGCATCTATTTGAGCGGGAAAATAATTGATATGGATAACTTTTACGTTGTTATGTTTCATGATGAACGGCGGTTTCTCAATAACATCGTGTCCGATATTGACGATGAGATCTGCTTTTTTAATAGCGGAGTGGAGGAAGTCGTTTTCAGAGAGTGCCGCCGTTCCTAAAAATAATTCGTGCCGTTCATCGACTACGCCTTTTCCCATTTGGGTATTGAAGAAGGGGATTCCTGTTTTGTTGACAAAATGCTTGAGTGCATCGCAAGTATCGGCTCTATTGGCACCAGCACCAAACAGCAGCAATGGCATTTTTGCTTTTTTAATCATATTGACGGCATCACGAATATTTTCTTGATTCGCAGTAGGGTGATTGGTTTGTCCGGGCTGAAAAAGCTGATCGGGAACCTCTTCGGTCGCCACATCTTCAGGGAGCTCTAAATGAACCGCTCCCGGTCGCTCCTCCTGTGCCAACCGAAAGCTTTCGCTGACCAATGGAGCAATGTTTTCGGCAATGACAATTTGATGGGCAGATTTGGTTACGGGGTGCATCAGGTTGACTACATCAATCCGCTGAAATTTTCCTTGTAAGTTATTAGACAATGGTTTTTGACCGGTAATCATCAACATCGGCATACCTCCTAATTGTGCAAAAGCTGCAGGGGTAATCAAGTTGGTTGCTCCGGGTCCAAGTGTTGCTAAGCAAACCCCTGGCTTTCCGGTTAACCGCCCATAAGTGGCCGCCATAAATCCTGCGCCCTGCTCGTGGCGGGTAGCAATAAATTGAATCGAAGATTCTTTAATCGAATTGATCAAGTCTAAGTTTTCTTCTCCCGGAACCCCAAAAATATATTCAACGCCTTCGTTTTCCAGCGCTTTGACAAATAAATCTGATGCTTTCATGTAAGATCTTTTTAAATTAAATTTGTTATCGGCTAAATCCTGCAGGTTTTTTTGGATGATAAGAAAGAGAAAAAATCTTGAAAGAAGATGTTTTTAAAGATCTTCCGCCTTTCATTTATTTTCAACTACCTTGGTTAAAACATGCGGTGGGATGAAAATTACAATTTCTTCGAATCAATATCAAATTCTTTATTGTATTTATAACTTGAATTTCGAAGGCTTAAAAATATGGTTAAAAGTATTAACAGTTGCTTTCTCATGGCCTATAGGCACAAAGTTTAAATTATAGTCTTAAAGTTAATTCTCGGCATGAATTAAGGGAAAGTTTCTGTTTTGCTATAACACTCTTGTTTTCAGGCATTTAGATGAGGCGGTGAATAAGAGTTCGTTTTGCCAACCCACCAACCTTAATGGAGTTAACGGGTTTGCGAGTCGCATTCGCGGCTTTTTGCTTCCAGTTTATTTCTTTAAGTTTCTCTATGATTAACCCGAAACCAATCTACTGCGAAGCATGTTGAAAAAATTAAAAAACCGTACAAGATTTTGCGGCAAAGAAAAAGACAAAAAGCCAAGCAATGCCTTTTATTGTAAAGAATAGGAAAGCTCCGATGCCGAAACGTTTTAAATATTCTTGGAGTTTACTCTTTTTCTTACCCTCGTCCTCATTTTTATTTTGATCTGCCATAATAGATTAACTTAGTTGTAAAGTTTCAAAAACCTGTCCAAAATTCGCAAAAGTTTCGTGTGCTTTTTCCACTGCGCGTTCGTGGTCATTTACTTTCTCTCCTTCTTTATTTACGACGTCCATAAATGCCCCCAACATTTGTTCGCTGTTTTCACCATAGCCGTTAAAAAAAGAAAATCCGCGTTCAATACCACGTTTTTCGAGCATTTTAACAATGTAAGGTCCACCCATTAAAGAACCTTCCAAAACATACATCGCGCTTAAGGCTTCCAAAGTGTCATTGATTTGTGGAGAAGTGGCCGGAGGAAGATTATCCATCGAACCGCCCAATGTTTCAATATCTTCTTTTATATATCGCGCGTCGCGTCGATCTTTTAAATCAGGTAAAATATCTTCGGTAAGATAAGGAGCGATGTTCTTTTCAACAGTTGAAAAATAACTGTAAAAACACTTCAGCAACTCCACATAATCCGCTTCACTATCCACTTGTTTGATTTTACGGATTACCGCAGCCTCAGTTTTCTGGTGAATAGAGAAGGTCTTTTCCTTCAGGACATCTCTTAGCATATAGTTCTTATTTAGAATAAATAAAGACAAAAATAAAGAATCTTTGGTTTAGATGCGTGTTTTTTGCCGAATTTTTGGTGAATTAAATGGTAAGATGTTGAAAACGAGATTGAAAAAGAAGAGAAATAATAGAGTTTTAGAAGGCTGGAATAAATCTCCGAGATATTAGATGTTGATTTCCATCCCATCGCTCGCGGGAGTGATTTTTAATTGATCCGATTCAAAGTTTTTTAAAGTGTCCAGTGCCTTTGGAATATCTTCATAAAACCACTCGCCATAATGACTGAATACAATATGATTGGTGTGTGGCTTAAAAATTCGAATCAAGTCAGGAACGCCGGTGTGCCCATAAATTTGATCGTCTTTGCGGTTGATGCGCCCGCCCTTTTTAATAAATGTGGCTTCAGTAATAACCAAATCTACTTTAGGAAGTTGGCTGAGGTGTTTCTTTTCTATCCAAGCGACATCTCCGGTGTAAAACAATTTTTTATTTCCTTTCTCAATCAGATAAGCCAGCGATTTTAAGCTCAGCGCATGAATAACCGGGAAAGGGGTGATGGAATATTCCCCAATTTTAAATGGCGAAGAAATAATCTCTTGCTGAGGTAGATTGGGATTCCCTTCCGGACCGTAATGCGGAATATCCGGCTGAAAAACAGCTTGGTCGAATTCAAAATAAGCATGGTCGGGGTGAAAATGCGTAAAAATAATCGCTTCGGGATTTTCTGATAAGAACTTTTCTTCGCCCACATCCAATAGGATTTTCTCATCGATTAAATATCCGCTAAAGTTCTGATAGCCTTTTGCCGAAGGTTTGATTTTTGCGCGCGTGCCTAAAATCTTTATTTTCATAGTAGATGAAAAAGTTTTTGGAGATTGTGAAACATATATTTTTGCTGAGATGATGTTTCTATTAACTTTAAGAATTATAAAACATCCCGATTTTCATCAAATATAGAAAACAATTCGGATTTTGAAAGATAATTAAAAATCCGAAAAATCAATATTAAAAATATGGAAGTAAGAGACCTCAACGAATCTTTAGTAGGAGATTATATCGAATCTATTCGCCCAAAAGATAAAGAAATCCGAAAGCAGGTAGATTTGGGATATTCCTATGACGGGAAGATTTTCAAACTTTTCGAAATTCGACCCTTCATCGATGATCCGGAAAGGATAATACGCCATGAGTTTGCCAAAATCCGTTATTATAAATCACGAGGCGAATGGAATTTATATTGGAAACGCGCCAACGGAAATTGGGAATCTTATAATCCCGCTCCGATAGCAGATCACTTGGAAGTGCTCATAGAAGCTATAGAAGAAGATGAAATGGGGTGCTTTTTTGGGTGATGATAGAGTGGGAGTTGATTGTTTAAATTTTTAAAGGCATTTAAAAACATTGAACAAATGATCTCTTAAACCTAATCCATTAAAAACAAGGATTGAAAATTTGAGAAGAAATTTTTCTGGATAAGAAAATAAAATCTTCTGGAATCTATTCTAATACCACCCTATTGCTCAACTTTTATTAATTGGATTACGTCTAAAAAATACTGTTGACTCCAAATATCCATTGGCGTGAAATCCTGAATAAAAGGTTGCATAGCTGCTTTTACTTTTTCGATAGCTGTAGTTGTGATTTCATCGCGAAGTAAATCCAATAATTCTTCTTTTGAAATTGTCGGTTTTTCCCAATCTCCTGCATCTTGTGCACGGCGTAGAAAATGTTCTAAATTCAAGGAAACCCCTTTGCGTATATACCATTCCATATCATACCAATCGCGACCTTTTACCCTGTTTTTCCATTTTCGAAAAAGTAAGGCGTGCATTTTTCCTGCGAACAAGTTCGGCAGATCAAAACATTTCACATAAAATGAAAAAGGACGGAGCAATAACTTTTCTTCTGTTTGAAAATGCAATGGCGGATTTCTGTCCACTTCAATCTTGATTTTAATATCTTTATTGGATTTGATTCCCAATTGCTCGACGACATCTTTCAGTACTATTTCTTTCCATAAGGTTTCAGACTTAAGAAATGCCGATTCAATGGGGGTAGTATGGACTTTTGATTTTTTACGCAAACTAACGCTCATGCCATACTATTAAATTCTTTTTGGATAGCATAAAAATAAGGCGCTAAAGAAAAATCCTTTTCTTCGGAAAGCAGAGAGAAATCTAAATTTTCAGAATAACGATTTAATCCGTGAAAAATCCGTAAAGCCGTATCTCCGTAAAAAGCTGCTCTTTTAAAAAAATCTGTACGTGATAGGCCAGCAAGCACAATTTCTTGCATAATCTCGCGCAGTGCCGCAAGCGCTTCCTCTTCATTCGTAGGCTGATAAGTATTTATCCAGTCTTTTATCATAAGGTTTGTATGGTTTTTACCAACATTTGTAAACTCGAAGCTTTTGGCGCATTTTTAATCCAACTGTTGATAGTTTGGATATCCAAATCTGCCAGAATAGTTTCTTCTATTCGCATATCTTCAATTAAAAACGCAAGGGTTTGCGATTGACTTCGAAGCGTAATTCCAGCCGTGGTAATGATTTTATCACATATTGCTTTTTCGGGCGAGGCCATCAAGACAAATTGATCTGTACCAACTTCCACATGTTTAAGGCCAAAAGAATAGTATGGAAAATTGAGATGGCGATACGTAAACC
>DATGSA010000393.1:0-25952 GCA_035303085.1 Flavobacteriaceae bacterium | reverse complement strand
AGCGCAAATCCTCAACTATTTAGGTCAAAAACCCATACATCATAAAATAAAAGCAGCCGTAGCAGTCTCTACACCGATTGATTTAAAATCAAGTGTAGATAAGATAGAAAGAGGATTTAGCCGAGTTTACCTAAATCGCTTTATGAAACGTCTTAAAACTAAAATGTTGGTAAAAGCCAATGAGTTTCCGGAGCTTCTCGACAAAGAACAAATTTCGGAAATTAGAAATTTTGAGGAATTAATCAATCGATTTTTAGTTCCCGCTCACGATTTTAAAAATCTAAAAGATTTCTATCTCCGTGCATCCCCAATTACTTATTTTGATTATTTAAGAACACCCGTTTTGGTCTTAAATGCAATGGACGATCCGATTATTGGAGACTTGGGTTTTCCGATAGAACACGCCAAAAATAGCCAACACCTGTTTTTAGAAACCCCAAAATACGGCGGACATTGTGGATTCCTTTTAGCCAAATCAAACTATACCTTTTCAGAAGTGAGGGCATTGGAATTCTTTAAAGAAATGGTTTAATCGACTCATTAACAGGTGAGAGTCGCTGTTTGAAAGAACCATGTTAATTGTGACAACCACCCCAAAAACACCTAAAATCTTCGGTTCAGCTATTTTGCCCCTCTTCTTTTTTAAGGATAGGAGCTTCGTTGTTTGCTATTAAGATGCTATGGATCAGCAAATAAAGCTCCTTCCCTTTCTTCAAGGGAAGAACAGCTTAGCATTTCAAACTTGTTTGAATTGCTAAGCAGGTAAGGTTGAAATCACTTTTTTTAAGGATAACAACTATTTAAGTGGCAAAGTCAATTATCAAAAACCAGCAAAAACTCCGTTAGGAGTTCAACAACAATAACCCCAAGCAAACGCAGTGCAGCTTGGGGTAAAACGCTAACACGAACACAGAGCTCCAACGGAGTTCAACTAAACGTAAATACTTCTTTCAGGAAAGTTTAAGAGACTAACCGAGTATTGCTGTTCACTAAAAAAATCAGACCAACTCAGCCTTGGGCTTTTTAATCAAGTTGTACAGAACCAAAATCACTCCTAACCCAAAACAAATCGTCATTAAAGCCCCGGAGATAAAAACGATATATTTAAGCCAATAGAACCCTTTCCACATCCAATAAATTCCGCCGAAGGTGAAAAAAACAGAGATGAGTGGTTCAATGGCAAGAAATTTTTTCCAGCCTTTTGGAGCGTCGGTCATCAAGACTAAAATTCCGCTTAAAAAGAAAACCATCGCCAAGGACATTACGTGGGTGTGGAACATAGTCAGCATTTCGGTTTGGGTTTTCTCAAATTTCATAACCGCGGCATCTTCTACTTCTTCATTACCCAAATAATTCTCTTCAATTCCATAGGGATTGACGCTGGTAGTGTGGTCCACAAATCGGATGCCTGCAAAAAAGCCATAACTCAATGCGACCAAGAATAAAGCGGTTAACCATTTTGCAGAGGTTGGAAACTCTTGTATTAAACCATTCCAGCTTCTCATAACAGATTGTTTTTATCAAGAGCGCCCATAATTTTTAAGACTTTACCAACTGCTCTCGTCATTGATCGAGCAGAAATTGTTGCTCCGCTAATCGAGTCGATATTATCATCAAATTTCACAGTCGAGGTAGGAGTCATTCCAACGAATTGATCCAACCAACGTGCCGCACCGATTTCCCGCCCATGAGATTCACGATAAATCAAGACTTTTCCCAGCTTAACAGTTAAGTCGGGATTGAATATAATCAGATAATCGAAGTCGCGCTCCTTGCTCGGCGCAGAACCAACATAAGCGTAACCTTTAAATTCTTCATTTTCGTTGATCTTATAAATGACATCCTTGCCTAAACTTTTAGCAATATCTTTCGGAAGTTGTTTTTTGTCGAGGTCGATTTTTTCCAAAGAAACTTGATCTGAATGATAAGCAATGCTTACTGCACGGTTGAGGCGGATCCCTAACTTATCGGTTTGCGCAAAACCCCATTGCTGAAAAATAATCAGGAAAAATATAATAAAAAGCATTTTGTTTTTCATAGCGAGAAGCTTGATGAAATACAAATTTATTGAATTATAACTGCTTAAGGAGGTTAAAGGCTTACTATTTTGTAGAGATACTTGATGAAGTATTAGAAAAACGAAATTTAGTTGCGTCCAAAGTTTATAGCGGTTTTATGAAGCAGCACTATTTATGATTTCCTCACTTCTTAGGTAAATTACTTTGATTAATTTTGTCAGCCGTTAAAATTAGAATTTGAACGGATGATAATTTGTGTATTTTAATAAACGTGATTTAAAAAAAGAATTATTGCTATGATAAAGTATATGTCTAAAGAGGACGCTGTCGGTTTGGTAAAATCTAACGACCGTGTTTTTATTCAAGGAGCTGCGATGACGCCCAAAGTTTTGGTGCGGGCGTTGAGTATGCGCTATCAAGAATTAGAAGCAGTTGAAATTGTGCATATCCATACCGAAGGAGAAGCGCTTTATGCCCAAGAACCCTATATCAACAGTTTTAAGATCAACACACTTTTTGTCGGAAGCAATGTTCGTCCGGCGATTAATACATACAAAGGAGATTATATACCGATTTTTTTAAGCGAGATAAACCTGCTTTTCCGTCGCAATATCCTGCCGTTGGATGTAGCTATAATTCAAGTTTCTCCACCGGATAAACATGGATTTTGCTCTTTGGGTACTTCTGTAGATGTCACGCTACCGGCATTGGAAACCGCGAATAAAGTAATTGCACAAGTCAATCCAAATGTACCAAGAACACATGGCGATGGAATTATCCATGTCAGTAAAATTGACGCAGCGGTTGAAATTGATGAACCGATGCACGTGGTGCCCATTCCAAAACCGACCGAATTAGATCAAAAAATCGGTCAACATGTAGCCGGATTAGTCGAAGATGGAGCCACTTTACAAATGGGAATTGGCGGGATTCCAAATGTGGTTTTACAAAACTTGACCAATCACAAAAATCTGGGAATTCATACCGAAATGTTTTCCGATGGAGTTTTACCGCTACTTGAAAAAGGAGTGATAACCAACAGCGAAAAAGCAATCAAAAAGGGGAAAATGGTCACCTGCTTTGCGATGGGAACCCCTAAACTATATGAGTTTTTGGATGACAATCCGATGGTGCATTTTAAAGAAGCTGCTTATACCAATGATACGACCCTAATCCGACGAAATCCAAAAGTAACCGCTATCAATTCTGCCATAGAAATCGACTTAACCGGTCAAGTTTGCGCCGATACTATTGGTTCGCTGCAGTATTCTGGAGTAGGCGGACAAATGGACTTTATCAGGGGAGCTTCTCTTTCCGAAGGTGGGAAACCAATTATTGCTTTACCGTCAATTACGACCAAAGGAATTTCTAAAATTGTACCGCAACTGAAACTCGGTGCCGGCGTCACCACCACAAGAGCGCATGTGCAATATGTCGTTACCGAAAACGGAGTGGTTAATTTATACGGAAAAAACCTGCAACAACGCGCCAAAGCATTGATTTCCATCGCACACCCCGATCATCAGGAAGAGTTGGAGAAACAGGCGTATGAGATTTTTAGATAAAGGGAAATTAGGTTGGGGTGGAATACTGAAATGGCTTAGTTGTCTTTCTTTGAAAGAGTCATGTTAATTGTTACAACCACCTCCAAAATCCCTAAAACTGCGTTTCAGGGATTTTTCTCCTCCTTTTTTGAGGAGGAGAGCTTTGTCTTATGCTTTTAATTTACTGTAAAATAAGGTGAAAATATTTTTTCTTAATGGGAACGCTTGTCTTTTGTATATAAGTTGTTGTAAATCAGCAACAAAAAGCTCCTTTCCTTGCCAAGTAAAAGACGGCTTAGAAGTCAAACTTATTTGAATTGTAAGCAAGTAAGGTTCTTTTTCTCTTTTATAGCAGTCTTGTTTTTAATGTTTTGAATTCCAATTGAAACAACCTTTGTTTGAAGGAATTATATTAATTATTACAACCACCTCCAAAATCCCTAAAACTGCGTTTCAGGGATTTTTCTCCTCCTTTTTTAAGGAGGAGAGCTTTATATTTTGCTTTTAATTTACTGTAAAATAAAGGCGAAAATATTTTTTCTTAATGGGAACGCTTGTCTTTTGTATATAAGTTGTTGTAAATCAGCAACAAAAAGCTCCTTTCCTTTTCAAGGAAAGGACAGCCCAAAAACCAACTTGTTGGTTTTTGAGCAGGTAAGGTTTCTTCTTAAATGCTGTTCACTTTATCCCCACCCTGAAATCTCCTGTCAAAGATTTGCCTCAAACTTTATTTACAGAAGAGAGTTTTCAAGTCCGGTTACAAATCATAAAAAATCCGTACCCACCTCGTGGAATACGGATTTTTAAGAATTGACGCCAAATTTTATTGCTTGGTAAACTGTTTGGTTAACATAGTGTTATCACTTTGAATTTGTAAGAAATAATTCCCCGAAGGAAGTTTATTCACCTCAAAAGTTTTGCTTCGACTTTCCAAGACTTTTCTTCCTTGCATATCAAAAACAAAGATATTTTGAATTTCTGCCGCCGTTTCTATGTGCAGTTTATCAACTGTCGGATTTGGCCAAATTTTTACAGCTGTTTCCAATTCAACATCCACAATACCCATATCCGGATTTTCCACTACAGTAGGGATAAATGGACGACGCACATTTTCTCCCCCAAAGGAAATCCCGAACATGTCGTCGTTTTCAAGTATTTCAAAAATCCCTTCTTCCGCCAAAGCATAATCGGACAGATTGGTTCCTATAAAAGAGTGCCAAGATTCAGTTGCATTTGCTGTTTTTTCAATCCCGTTGTAATTCACTGTGATAAGCTCATCGGCGTCATTAAACGTTATGGTCAGATTTTCATCCGCATCGGCTAAAAATTCTAAGGCGTGTTTTGCGGAAATGGTTTCTTCTTCAAATTTTAAACCCCAGGCAAAAGTTACTTCTTCTGCTTCTTCATCATCGACAAAATCGATGGTGATTACCGTTTGATTTTCTCCTTCGCCAAACCAGGTTTCTACTTCCTCAAAGTCAAACCAATCGGAGTTATACGCGGCATAAACGAATTGAGGTTGCATAGGTTCAGGGGAGAAGCCATAAGAGAGGCCATACCATTCCTGATTCTGCAACGGATCATTAATTCCTCCACTCATTTCCAAATCTTCGGGAGAACTTCCTGACCAAGTACTCCACCAGTCGGGAACTCCTGCTTCGCCTGCGAAATTATTGTAATAAATATCGTCTAAGAAATAACTTCCTGAACTACCGGAAGCTTCAAATGTAAAATTTGGATCTTCCTCCTCAATTTTGACCAAGGCGTCATAAACCGTTAAATCGTCTCCGTCAAAATCTACGCCCCAAGCAAAAGAGGCAAGCCCATCTTCCGCCCGAAAATCGATAACGACATACGCGGTTTGCTCGCCTTCCCCGACGTAAAACACCACATCTTCTTCATCGAGTGAAGTTTCGTTTGTGTTGTGAGCGGTTTTAGGGTGGTTGAAATTGGTTTGAGAAAAATTGGATAAACCTTGTCCGACAAGAGTTATCGAAAATAAAAATGCGAATAAAAATGTAATTCTTTTCATCATAAATGAATTTAAAGATTAATAAAAAATGAAAAGAATAAAAGTATAGACAGGAGAGACGCCCCGAATGGGAGATTCAACTATCTACGCTTTTATCCTGAAAGCAATAGTTATCAATCAAAGCAGGTATTCTGACTTTCTACGTTTTACCAAGCCTTCCCACACGCTCAAGCGCACAGTGACTAAGAAAGGTAAAACCAAGTGTAGATTTACAGCTGCAGGAACAGTTCGAGATTTTCACCCGATTCCCTTGTAAAATGCTTTTTCAAAGCAACCTTGATTTGAACGGCAAAAATAGACTAATTTTTAGATTTGTCAACTATTTTCTGGAGTTCGTGTTTTTTGAAGGTGCTGAATTGATGATTATCGGTAAACCCAATTTAACATTAACTGGTTGATTTTCAATTTTTCCGGGTTTTGTTTTGGGTAGCTTTTCTATGACACGAATAAACTCTTCCGAAAAGAACGGGATATCTGGTGAGATTTCTGAAATTTTAAAAACCCCATTTTTATCGATGATTAACGTCACATTAAATTGTGTTCTGGTCTCTAATACCGAAAAAAGATTGCGATTTATCTTTTTATTGATGAATCGGCTGACTTTACGTGACATGCAGGCTCTTAATTTTTTGTTGTTGCCTTTGTGTTTACGACAGCCTCTGTATATTGGATAATCCAATTCTTCATTGATTTTCTGATTGGAATTTATCCAGTCCGATTGGCTTTGCACAGGATTCGTAAATAAAAATAAACAGCATAAAAAACTGAAGATTGTTAGAGTTGCAGTCGAGTTAGGCATTTTTTGGGATTTTATAAAAAACGAAAATAAGGTTTTATTTGGAATATGCGCTGTTGTTTTCATAAGTTCAGCGTGTCCTGTTGTTTTAAACCACGATTTGTTTTTACCTTTGTTATTATGTTGATGAATAAGGAGAAAAGAACAGATTTTATAAAATCCGAAGCCCAACGATTGGGCTTTTTAGCTTGCGGAATTAGTCGTGCCGAGTTCTTAAGCGACGAAGCTCCGAGGCTGGAATATTATTTAAAAAATGATTGGCATGGAAAAATGCGTTGGATGGAAAATCATTTCGACAAACGGTTGGACCCTACCAAATTAGTCCCGGGAGCTAAAAGTGTAGTTTCCTTATTGTTCAATTATTATCCGGAAGAAAAGCAGCGAGAGGATACTTACAAGGTTTCTAAATACGCTTATGGCAGAGATTATCATTTTGTGATTAAGGATAAGTTGCGTGAATTGCTTTTTCGTATTCGAGAAGAAATCGGTCAGGTGGAAGGACGAGTTTTTGTCGATTCTGCTCCTGTTTTAGATAAAGCTTGGGCGGCCAGAAGTGGTTTGGGTTGGGTTGGAAAACACACTTTGCTTTTGAGAAAACAAGAAGGGTCTTTTCACTTTGTAGCGGAACTAATTATCGATTTGGATTTGAAATACGATTCTGCTGTAAAAGATTATTGCGGAACCTGCACCGCTTGTATCGATGCTTGTCCAACCGGAGCAATTGAAGGACCTTATCAAGTCAATGGCAGTAAGTGCATTTCATACTTCACCATAGAACTCAAAGACGAATTGCCCGAAGACATGAAAGGAAAATTTGAAGACTGGATGTTTGGGTGTGATATTTGTCAAGATGTCTGTCCGTGGAATCGGTTTGCTTCTCCGCATAATGAGCCGTTATTCAATCCTCATCCAGATTTGTTAGAAATGTCTAAAGGTGATTGGGAGGAGCTGACACAGGAGGTTTTTCGTGATGTTTTTAGAAAGTCAGCTGTTAAAAGAACGAAGTTTTCCGGACTGAAAAGAAATATTGATTTTCTGAAAGACAGCTGACAATTGAGAATTGTCTATCTTTACCCCTTCAAAAATTTCAAAATATGAGTGAAGATAGAAAACGTGAAGAAGCATTAATTTATCACGCCAAACCAAAACCGGGAAAAATTGAAGTTATTCCAACAAAAAAATATACCACACAACGCGATTTGTCTGTGGCTTATTCCCCTTATGTTGCTTACCCATGTTTGGAGATAAAAGATAATCCGGAAGACGTTTATCGCTATACTAATAAAGGGAATTTGGTGGCTGTTATCACTAATGGAACGGCCGTGTTGGGTTTGGGAAATATTGGACCTGAAGCTTCTAAACCGGTAATGGAAGGTAAGGGATTGCTCTTCAAAATATTTGCAGGAATTGATGTTTTCGACATTGAAGTAGATACCAATGACGTCGATGAATTTGTTTCAACTGTAAAAAACATTGCTCAAACTTTTGGAGGAATTAATTTGGAAGATATCAAGTCTCCGGAAGCTTTTGAAATTGAAAGAAGATTAAAAGAAGAACTCGATATTCCGGTGATGCACGACGACCAACACGGAACGGCTATTATTTCTGCGGCAGCTTTACTCAATGCAGTAGAGTTGGCTGATAAAGAAATGCATAATATAAAAGTAGTAATCAGTGGCGCCGGAGCAGCAGCAGTTTCATGTGGGAGATTATATAAATCCTTTGGAGTACAAGCAGAAAACATGGTGATGACTGACAGCAAAGGTGTTATTAGAAAAGACCGGAAAAACCTGAGCGATCAAAAAACAGAGTTTGCTACGGAGCGGGATATCAATACTTTGGAGGATGCCATGGAAAATGCAGATGTATTTGTTGGGCTTTCTGTGGGCAATATTGTTTCAGAAGAAATGTTGCTCAGTATGGCCGACAATCCCATTGTGTTTGCGATGGCTAACCCAGATCCGGAAATTACCTATGATAAAGCAGTGGGTACCCGGAAGGATGTGATTATGGCAACGGGTCGTTCAGATTATCCCAATCAAGTTAATAATGTACTCGGGTTTCCGTTTATTTTTAGAGGCGCCCTGGATGTCAGAGCAACCGAGATCAATGAAGAAATGAAAATGGCTGCCGTCCGTGGTTTAGCAGCTTTGGCCAAAAAACCCGTTCCGGAAGAAGTGAATATTACCTACGGAAAGGTGAAGTTGAATTTTGGAAGAGAGTATATAATTCCGAAACCATTTGATACGCGTTTGATTACTGAAATCCCCCCGGCGGTAGCCAAAGCAGCAATGGAGTCAGGCGTGGCACGTCAACCGATAAAAGATTGGAATCGATATCACGAAGAGTTGGAAGAAAGACTTGGCAATGACAATAAGATTACCCGCCAGGTGATAGAAAGAGCCAAAGCAAATCCCAAAAGGGTGGTTTATGCTGAAGCAGATCAGTTAGATGTGTTGAAAGCAGCACAATTGGTGATGGACGAAGGGATTGCAGAACCTGTTTTGCTGGGCAATAAGAAGATTATTGGCGATCTGATGAATGAGATTGATTTTAAACCAAAAGGAATTAGAATTCTTGATCCTAAATCTGAAGATCACGAAGACGAATTGAATTATTACGCAGAAAAATTCTGGCATAAACGCAGACGAAATGGGATTACTTTACTCGATGCTAAAAATCTGATGCGTTCAAGAAATTATTTTGGCGCTATGATGGTTAATGAAGGGGATGCAGATGCATTGCTTTCGGGATACACCAGAGCATACCCGATTGTGTTAAAACCTATTTTTGAGCTGATGGAACTTCAAGAAGGCGTAACGCATGTGGCAACCACTAACTTGATGAATACTTCAAAAGGACCGATATTTGTGAGCGACACCGCAATCAATATCGATCCGGATGCTGATACTTTAACCAAAATTGCTGAAATGACCGCAGAAACTATTAAGATGTTTGGTATCGAACCAATAATGGCTATGATGTCTTATGCTAACTTTGGATCGTCAAAAGCCCCTCAAGCCAGAAAAGTAAAAGATGCCGTTGAAAAGCTACATGAAAAACGACCGGATTTATTAGTCGATGGAGCATTTCAAGCAGATTTTGCCTTAAATCGATCTATGCGAGAAAGAATATTTCCCTTTTCTAAAATTGCCGACAGAAAAGTAAACACGATGATTTTTCCAACACTGGCCTCTGCAAATGCCACTTATAAAGTGATTAAAGAAATGGATTCAGGAGATTCTATCGGTCCGATTATGATGGGACTTTCCAAATCTGTTCATATTTTACAGCTGGGTTCAAGTGTTCAAGAAATAGTAAACATGTCTGCTATTGCGGTATTAGACGCACAGCGAAAAGAAAAGAAAGCAACGAATTAAAATTTGTTTTTAATAAAGCTTGCTATAAATAATATTATTTTATTAGCGGGCTAAAATTTAATGGCCGCGTCAAACGATGATTGATGGCCCCTTAATTTTTAATAAAAAAAATGATAGCACATTTAAGAGGTAAACTTGTTCATAAATCACCAACTTCAATTGTGATAGAATGTGGGGGAGTGGGTTACGAAGTAAATATCTCCTTACATTCTTATGCGAGTTTGCCAACAGATGAGAATATATTTATTCACACATACTTTCATGTTAAAGAAGATATACAATCGCTTTATGGGTTTATGGGAGAATTTGAGCGAGAGGTTTTTAAAAAATTAATAACCGTATCGGGAGTCGGAACGAGTACCGCACGTACGATGTTGTCTTCGCTAACCCCAGAAGAAACGGTTCAAGCCATAACTTCTGAAGATGTGGAAGTTTTAAAAAGTGTGAAAGGGATTGGTGTGAAAACCGCACAGCGTCTTATTATAGACTTAAAGGATAAATTTTCTGATCTGGGTGAAACCAGCAAAATATTAACAACTTTAAACAATACTCAAAAAGAAGAAGCGTTATCAGCATTGGAAACTCTTGGCTATAAAAGAAAACAATCGTCTCGAGTAGTTCGCAACATCCTTTTGGAAAATAAAAATGCTACAGCTGAAACCATCATTAAGCTCGCATTGAAAAAACTTTAATTGATTTGGTAAAACAAGATTATCTAAACTTGCCATTTAAATCTGTTGTTTTAATAACCTTTCTAATTTTTACGTATGGAAGTGTTATCGCGCAAGAGGAAGAACCCGTTCAGGATTCTACCAGAACAGGAAACATTAGGTTCGAAAACCCCAGCAGTATTGTTTCTAAATATACCTATGATCCGATAACCAACACCTATTTATACACAGAAAAGGTGGGGGATGTCAATATCAAATATCCGTTGACCCTAACGCCCGATGAGTTTGAAGAGCGCGTTAGAGAAGAGGAGATGAAAAGGTATTTTAAAGAAAAATATGATGCGGTGAATGCGCGAGGAGATGGGAATGAAGAGGAACAAAGAAATTTGCTCCCTATATTCTATGTGAACAACGATTTTTTTGAAACTATTTTCGGTGGAACTGAAATAGAAATTATTCCACAAGGTTCTGTTGAAGTCGGACTTGGCGTATTGTTCAATAAAACAGACAACCCTTCTTTATCACCGCGTAATCGATCGAGTTTTACCTTTGATTTTGATCAAAATATTAACCTTAGTCTAAACGGCCATGTTGGAGAGCGGTTGCAAATCACCGCAAATTATGATACACACTCCACTTTTGATTTTCAAAATCAGATCAAACTCGAATATACGCCTGATGAAGATGATATTGTTCAGAAAATTGAATTGGGGAATGTGAATATGCCATTAAGCAACTCACTGATTCAAGGCTCACAGAGTTTATTTGGTGTGAAGACAGAATTGAAATTTGGAAAGACGAGAATTACAGGAATTTATTCTGAACAAAACTCCGAAAGACAACAAACAATAATAGAAGGAGGCGGAGCAGTGGAAGATTTTGAAAAAGAAGCCTTGGAATACGACGAAAATCGGCATTTCTTTTTAGCACATTACTTTAGAGAAAATTATGACAAAGCTTTAGAGAATTACCCCTACATCAACAGCAATATAGAAATTACACGGGTGCAAATCTGGGTGACCAACCGTTCTAATTCTCCGGATCACTTAACTGATGCGCGAAATATTGTAGGATTACAAGATTTGGGGGAATCCAATCCTGATTTTATGGGAGTATTCAAAGATTCTGAAGGAAACCCGATAAACCCACCGGAATATGCCGGATTTATAAATGCTAATCCCGATGCATATCCGAGTAATGCCAATAATGATTTCAATCCATTGGGAATTACCGGACCTCAGCAAAGTGTGCTTACTCCTGCTATCAGAGATATCGCAACCGTAGGACAAGGTTTTGGAGCACTTTCATCTACCGTAGATGAGGGTACAGATTATGCTAAACTGGAAAATGCAAGACAATTAAATCAAGGAGAATATACTATACATCCGAAATTGGGATATATTTCTTTAAGAACGCGAATCCGAAATGATGAAATGCTTGCGATAGCCTATGAATATACAGTGAATGGTCAAGTATATCAAGTAGGTGAATTTGGTAGTGACGGAGTGGATGCCAGTCAACCGGTTACCAACCCTCAAGATCCGGAAGGACAACCGATAGCTCAAAATAAAAACTTAATTGTTAAGTTGCTGAAAAGTCCTATAACCAATGTGAAAGAACCGATTTGGGATTTGATGATGAAGAATATTTATAACCTGGATGCAAATCAGTTGGAACAAGAAGACTTTGATTTTAATATTTTCTATACCGACCCACAACCCTTAAATTATATCACTCCGGTTGATGGAACTACTCTTCCGGAGGATGTTGACGATGTACCTTTATTGCGGGTTTTCAATTTGGATAAATTGAATATTAACCAAGACCCGGTTACTGGTGGAGACGGATTTTTTGACTTTGTTCCCGGTATTACTGTCGATGCAGAAAATGGACGGTTAATATTTACCACCGTCGAACCTTTTGGAAAACACTTATTTGAAAAACTTCAAGACCCCGACGGCCCAACGGCCGATTATGACGATGTGGATACCTATAATGAAAACCAAAGCAAATATGTATTCCGTTCGCTGTATCGCAGTACAAAAACTCAAGCCGATCAAGAAGATTCTGATAAAAATAAATTTCAATTAACCGGAAGCTACCGCTCAAGAGGGGATGAAGGAATTCCGATAGGTTCTTTTAATGTTCCACGAGGTTCTGTAAAAGTAACTGCCGGCGGACGAGAGCTACAAGAAGGCGTAGATTATACGGTGGATTATGAATTGGGCCGGGTGAAAATTATCAATGAAGCTTTAAAAGCTTCTGATCAACCGATCAGTGTTTCTACGGAAAATAATGCTGTTTTTGGTCAAAGAACCAAACGATTTGCAGGGATCCATGTCGATCATGAATTTAATAAGAATTTATTACTCGGAGCTACTTTTCTAAACATGAATGAAAAACCGCAAACCCATAAATCCAACTATGGTTATGAACCGATAAACAACACCATGTATGGTTTCAACCTGAATTACTCTACAGAAGTCCCTTTCTTTACGCGTTTGGTCAATAAATTGCCAAATATTGACACTGATGTTCCTTCCAATTTATCTGTCCGAGGTGAATTTGCATATTTGCAACCCGGTTCACCCAAAGGCGATAATTTTGGAGGAGAAACTACTTCTTATGTAGATGATTTCGAAGCTTCGCAAACCGGTATTTCTGTATTGGCACCACACTCTTGGTTTTTGTCAAGTGCACCAATAGGGTATGGCGGGGAAAAAGCAAATGATGATCTGGCTTCCGGGTATAAGCGAGCAAAGCTTAATTGGTATAATATAGATCCGATATTTTATAGCGGTCAGCGTCCTTCAGAAATTTCTGATAACGATGTTTCTACCTATGATGCAAGACGGATATTTAAAGATGAAATTTTCCCGGATACCGACATTTTAGAAGGTGATAGCAGAGCGATTTATTCCTTAGACTTAGCCTATTATCCGAACGAAAGAGGAATGTATAACTACAATCCCGCTGCAGCCGGAACAAATACTTTACCTAATCCCGAAGAGAATTTTGGCGGGATTATGCGTGGAATTGAAAATTCAGACTTTGAACAAACCAACGTTCAATATGTCGAATTCTGGATGATGGATCCATATGTCTATAACGAAAACGCCAACCTTTCTAAAGGGAAAATTGTTTTTAACCTCGGAAGCATTTCTGAAGATGTACTTAAAGATGGAAGAAAACAATATGAAAACGGCTTGCCAAAAGATGGAAGTACCGGCGGAACCATAGAAACCGCTTTCGGCAGAGTGCCTTCTACACAATCTTTGGTATATGCTTTTGACACCGAAGGAGAAGAAAGAGCTAATCAAGATTTAGGATTAGATGGATTGAATAACGCGGATGAAGCCGCTAAGTTCCCTGCTTTTGCTAACTTAGATGACCCTTCAAATGACGATTATGAGTATTATTTGCAGGCAGAAGGCGGAGTGGTTGAACGTTATCGCCGTTATAATGGATTAGAAGGAAACTCTCCTTCTTCCGTAGGTCAAACCAATCGAGGAAATACTACTGAACCTTCCACAGAAGATGTGAATCGAGATAACACGATGAATACGATTAATAGTTATTTCGAATATGAAGTTCCGATCTATCCTAATATGAGTGTCGATAATAACACCAGTTCCATAGCCGGTGTAGATCAAGATTATATTTCTGATGTTCGTGACATCAACGTGACTTTACAAAATGGTCAGGAAATGCAAACGCGTTGGGTGCAGTTTAGAGTTCCATTGAGTACAGATAGTAAATATTCTATCGGTGGAATCAGTGATATGCGTTCTATCCGATTTATGCGTCTGTTTTTAACCGATTTTAATCAATCTACGGTTTTGAGATTTGGAACAATGGATTTGGTCAGAGGAGATTACAGAAAATATGACATTGCTTTAGAACCGGGAGGAAGTGACCCGGAAACGACATCGGGAACTTCTTTTACCTCTGAATCTGTTAGTCAAGAAAATAATTCGGGTTATGTAAGTCCGCCGGGAGTACGTCGTGAGGAGTTGGTAAACAATAATCAAAGAATTCGGGAAGATGAACAATCCTTGGCTTTAAAAGTGAAAAAACTGGCGCCAAATGATATGCGTGCGGTTTATAAGAATTTTCAGGTAGATATGAGACAGTTTAAAAACCTGAAAATGTTTTTACACGCCAACAGTCTGCCAAATCCAAACCCGCAATTATTGGATGGAGATTTAACCGCTTTCATTAGAATAGGTTCGGATATAAAGAACAACTTTTATCAAATAGAAATCCCCCTAAATGTCAGTCCTGAAGGTTCAACTGATAAAAGAGATGTATGGCCGGAAGAAAACGAAATGAATTTACCTTTAGAGCTCCTGCAAATTATAAAATCAACTATTATTGGAGACAACTCCTTCAATATGACAGATTTGAACTATTTTGACAACGAAGGAAATCCAATTTCAGCAAATACAATTACCGGTGAAATGAAAATTGCAATGAAGGGAAATCCGAGTTTTGGAGATGTAAAAGTAATTATGCTCGGTCTGAAAAACACTGGTAATACAGATGCTTATGGAGAAGTGTGGTTCAATGAGTTGAGGATGACCGAGATGAAAAACCAAGGTGGTTGGGCTGCTAATCTTAATGTGGATACGAACTTGGCAGATTTTATGGCTATTTCAGCTAATGGACATAAAAGCACTATAGGATTTGGTTCTATTGAACAAGGACCCAATGCCCGAAGTAAAGAAGATGTGAAAGCTTATGATGTGGTGACGAATGTCAATGCAGGGCAACTTCTTCCTGATAACTGGGGGTTGAATATTCCCCTTAGTTACAGTAGAGGAGAAGAGTTGATTACGCCTCAATATGATCCTGAGTTTAAGGATATCGAACTGAATACATTATTAGACAATACCCCGGATGCAGATGATCGGGATGAACTCAGACGCAGAGCTGAAGAATATACCCGAAGACAAAGTGTGAGTGTAATAGGATTGGGAAAACAACGCACCACGGATAGAACCCCACTTCCTATCGATATAGAAAACTTCACTTTTTCAGGAACTTATAATCAGGTTGATCACCGAAGTTTTAAAATTGAAGACGGACTTAGTCAGAATGTCAATGTCGGAGCAACCTATGATTATGGATTTGCCCCATGGAAGTTTGAGCCGTTTAAAGATATAGGTTTCATGCAAGGAAGTCAATATCTGGCACCTATTCGAGATTTTAATCTCTCTCCTCTTCCAAATAGTATTTCAGCTACAGGAAATATCCTCCGACAATATAACGAACAGAAATTCCGCCAGATTAATTTACCGGAAGGATCCTTGGGATTGCCTAAATTATACCAAAGAGATTATCGTTTCAATTGGGGTTTTACCATTAATGATAAAATAACGGAATCTTTAGATTTTGTGTTCAGTATTTCAAATAATCGAATCATCAGAAATTACATGGATGGAGATGGTGTAGAAGATAATACCGTCGGCGTATGGGATGACTTTTTTGATTTGGGAGTTCCAAACCAACATAACCAAAGTTTACAAGTTAATTATGATCTGCCTTTTGATAAGTTTCCGTTCTTAACTTTCATTCGGTCGCAATATTCTTATACCGGTAATTTTCAATGGCAAAAAGGTTCTGAAATTCTACGATCGCTACCCGATACACCGGATTTAGGTAATACAATTCAAAACTCAAGAACCCATCAGATCAACACTACTTTGACGATGAAAAGACTTTATGATTACATAGGGTTAAAAAAGAAACGGGCGCGACCTTCTGCTGCTGATAGTCGAGCAAATCGTTTAGGTTTCGCAAGAGGTGAGCGGTCTGAATCAAGAAGTAATGCCGATTTACCGGAAAGTTTATCTTTCGGAGACAAGATGTTAAACACCGGAATAAATATTCTGACCGCTATAAATCGAGTAAGTGTCAATTATGAAGAAACAAAAGGAACTTTCATGCCAGGATATCTGCAAAGTGTTGGTTTTATCGGAACGACTAAACCTTCAGCAGCATTTACTTTTGGTAGTCAATCGGATATTAGGGAAATGGCTGCCAGAAAAGGTTGGTTGACACTTTATCAAAACTTCAATCAGCAATATACTACTACAACTACCAAGACCTTAAACCTACAAACTGATATTAAACTACTTCCCGATTTGACAATAGACTTGAAAGCTGATCGTGTTTATGCTGATAACTATGCGGAAAACTTTAGGGTAAGTCCCGAGGATTTACAATATCGCTCCTTGACGCCACACAGTTTTGGAAACTTCAGTATATCGACGATTATGATAGGTACTGCTTTCAAAAGCAGCGATGAAAACTTTTCAGAAGTATTTCAGGAGTTTAGAGATAACAGGTTAGAAATTGCCAATCGATTAGCAGAAAAAGCAGGAATGGATTTGAGTGACCCGTCTAATATCAATCCCGAAACAGGTTATCCCGTAGGTTTCGGACGTACAAGTCAACAGGTATTGTTGCCGGCTTTTTTATCTGCATATACAGGCCAAGATGCTTCTAAGACCAGTCTGGGAGCCTTTAGAGACGTACCGCTTCCCAATTGGGATTTAAAATACACCGGATTGATGCGCATCGGATTCTTTAGAGACAACTTCAATAGATTTAGCTTACAGCACGGGTATAGGGCCGGTTATACCATAAATCAATTCCAAACCAATTTGAATTATGACCGAAATGATCCATACGGACAAAACAACAAGGATCAAAATGGAAATTACAGAAGCGAAAGATTGATTTCTAATGTAAATCTCGCCGAGCAATTTTCACCACTGATCAAGGTGGATTTCGAGATGAAAAACTCGATAAGTATCATGGCTCAAATAGATAGAGATCGAGCGTTGTCTTTAAGTTTTGATAATAATTTGTTGACGGAAATTCAGGGTAACGAGTATAAATTCGGGTTGGGATACAGGATTAAAGATATGAAAATAACCACCCAATTCGAAGGACAAACCAGAGTCTTGAGCAGTGATTTAAATTTAAAAGCTGATATTTCTTATAGAAGAAACAAAACTATTGTTCGTTATTTAGATATAAACGACAGTCAAGTAACTACAGGTCAAGATCGTTGGCAGCTGAGTTTTACGGCGGATTATGCGCTTTCCAGGAGTTTGACCGCTATCTTTTACTACGATCATAATTTCTCCAAATATTTTGTTTCAACTGCTTTTCCTCAAACAACTATTCGGACAGGAATCAAGTTGAGATATACTTTTGGAACTTAATTGCAATATAAAACGCGTGCTTTAATAAGAATGTTGTAGAAAATCCATAAATTTGTTTACTTTTGAAAAACAACCTTAATACTTGATATTGGGTTACAGCTTTTATTAAATAACATAAATAAACTTATAAAATGAAATTACCAGAGAAATTAAAATATACCAAAGAACACGAATGGGTTAGGGTTGATGGGAAACACGTTATTGTTGGTGTTACCGATTATGCACAAGGAGAACTGGGCGATGTGGTATATGTAGAAGTAGAAACGCTGGATGAAGACCTCGACAAAGATGAGGTTTTTGGAACAGTAGAAGCAGTGAAAACCGTTTCGGATTTGCATATGCCGGTCAGTGGTACTGTAGCCGAATTTAATGAGGAATTAGAAGACGAACCTGAAAATGTGAATTCAGATCCTTATGGCAAAGGCTGGATGATCAAGATCATATACTCTAAACCGGAAGAATTAGACGAGTTGATGAGTGCAAAGGAGTATGAAGAGCATATTAAATAAAAATGTCTGGCTTGTTTTAGCTTTAATTTATACGGTGGGGCTTTTGGTTGTTTCACTCGTAAAGATCGAATCAGAGGGGTTGAGCGTTAATTTCAAGCACGCAGATAAAATATTTCATTTTGGGGCATACTTCGGAATGACTTTAATTTGGCATTTTTATCTGTTTGCTAAAGAAAAAACCAATGATTTGTATCCAAATTTATGGATTTGCCTGAGTATAATCGGATTTGGCATTGTTGTTGAGATTATTCAAAGAGACTTAACAACTTATAGAGGATTTGAATGGCTGGATATTTTAGCCAATACCTTAGGAGTAATAGTTGCTTCTTTGTTTTTAGCCCTTGTCGGTCCAAAATTAGCCGTAAAATTTTTATAAGAAAAGTCAAAAAATAAATTATGAATTCAACTAAATTTATAGGTTATGCAGATTAAGAAACATCCCAAAAAAGACTTGCGACGCTGGAGTTTGATATTTTTTCAAATCGGAATGATTCTGGTTCTTCTTATAGCATGGTGGGCTATTGAAAGCAAAACTTATGAAAAACAAGACGATGACGAGGTTCAAATAGTTAAATATAAAGACCTTGAGCCGGAGGATGTAGTGGTAACAGAAAAACCGAAAACTGATGCGCCACCACCGCCACCACCACCTAAAGTGCAAGAAGAACTCACTATAGTTGAAGATGATGAGGAGGTTGAAGAAGATGAAATTGAAACTGTCGAGGATATTGAAGTGCCAAAAGTGGAAGTGGCTGATATCAGTGAAATCGAAACTGCTCCGGATGTAGTTGAAGATCAGGAAATCGAATCGGTTCCATTCTCGGTAATTCAAGATGTACCGATTTTCCCGGGTTGTGAAAAATACAAAGACAACGAAGACAGGAAAAAATGTATGAGCGATAAGATTAATCAATTCGTCAACCGACGTTTTAATACAGACTTAGCTGTCGATTTAGGACTTTCCGGGATAACGCGAATAAATGTTCAGTTTACAGTAGATGAAAACGGAAATGTGGTGGATATCATGACCAGAGCCCCCGAACGCGCACTTGGAAATGAAGCTGAAAGAGTCGTAAAGATGCTCCCGTCTATGCAACCGGGAAAACAACGGGGTAAAGAAGTGAAAGTAATCTACCAATTACCTATTGTTTTCCAAGTAAATTAAACAAGAAGCAATAAAAATTATATTCAAGCCGTTTCCAATTGGAAACGGCTTTTGTTATACTTACAGTGGATAAGCTAAATAATTCGCTGGCTAAAACATGATTTATTACGCCGATTATTATTTTTAAAAAAGGATGATAGTAATAATTTTCTTTTTATTTGAATCTTCGGTTTAGAAAACACACTATTATATAGCGTGATTTTGATGAAAAAATTGATTTTCTATAAAAGTATATTTATCGAATAGTGGAGTAAGGTTCGCTAATTTCAAGGATTGAGGGGGTATTTATCGTTTAAAGAAATCCTCGATTAAAAAAAAGAAACTCTTGTTTTAAATTAAAAGCTGATGGGTTAATGTTGACCTGATTAAAAAAAAGTGATTCATGGTTGCTTAGTAAAATTATAATTGTAACTTTGCAACCTGTTTTTCTATGAAGTAGAAGAATTAAATAAATGTTTAATCTTGTAAAGAAAGAAGTGTGGATACATTGAGTTACAAAACTATTTCTGCTAATAAGAAAACCGCTACTAAAGAGTGGGTTGTTCTTGATGCAGATGGCCAGTCTCTTGGCCGGCTTGCTTCGGTCACTGCCAAATTGTTGCGCGGTAAACACAAGCCAAATTTTACACCACATGTAGATTGTGGGGATAACGTAATTGTTATAAATGCAGGGAAAGTAGAACTTACCGGAAAGAAGTGGGATGCTAAAGAATATATGCGCTATACGGGTTATACCGGTGGAGCTCGTAGTCTTACAGCAAGACAACTTTTTGGCAAAGACCCACGACGGGTGGTAGAAAAAGCCGTTAAAGGTATGTTGCCTAAGAATAGATTAGGCTCCCAGCTTTTTCGTAATTTGAGAGTGTTTACGGATGAAAATCACGATCTCGAAGCTCAGAAACCTAAAAATATTAATTTAAACGAATTGTTGTAAATGGAAACTATTCATAAAATCGGAAGAAGAAAGAAATCTGTCGCTCGGGTTTACCTGCAAGAAGGTGATGGGAAAATTGAGATAAATAATCATGCCTTAAATGATTATTTTACGATAGATACTTTGCAGTACAAAGTAAACCAAGTGATGAATTTAACTGGTAACGAAAATAAATTCGATATCACTGCAAAAGTATACGGTGGCGGAATTACCGGACAGGCTGAGGCAATTCGCATGGCTCTTGCACGTGCGGTATGTGAGATAGATCCCGAAAATCGATCGACTTTAAAACCGGAAGGACTGTTGACGCGTGACCCGAGAATGGTGGAACGTAAAAAATACGGACAGAAAAAAGCTCGTAAGAAGTTTCAATTCTCTAAGCGTTAATTACCTTATCTCAAAATTAAATTATTTTATAAACATGATTTGTTGTTATCCGCTATTCGAATCCACAAACAAAAATTAGCGGAGTTAGTTTAGCATCTAAACAGACAAGGCCGTAATTATACGCCACTTGTTTGTTGCTATATCAACAGAACGTAAACTATTACAAAAATGGCAAAAGAATTAGAAATCAAAGAATTATTAGATGCAGGTGTTCACTTCGGACACTTAACGCATCGTTGGAATCCCAATATGGCACCATATATTTATATGGAGCGTAATGGTATCCACATTATCAATCTTTACAAGAGTGCTGCAAAACTGGAAGAGGCCGCTAAAGCAATGAGTAAAATTGCTGCCAGTGGTCGTAAAATTCTCTTTGTAGCTACTAAAAAACAGGCAAAAGAAATTGTAGCGGAAGAGGCCCAAAATTGTCAAATGCCTTATATTACTGAACGTTGGCCGGGAGGAATGCTGACCAATTTTATCACTATCCGTAGATCCGTAAAGAAAATGGATAATATTGATAGAATGAAAAAAGACGGTAGATTTGATTCGCTTTCTAAAAAAGAGCAGTTGCAGATAAACCGTGTACGCGCTAAACTGGAAAAACAATTGGGATCCATAAAAGAAATGACACGCTTGCCGGGTGCTTTGTTTGTCGTAGATATTTTACGAGAACATATTGCTGTGAAGGAAGCTCAACGCCTAAACATACCTATCTTCGCTATGGTCGATACCAATTCGGACCCACGAGAAGTAGATTATGCAATCCCTTCTAATGACGATGCTTCAAAATCAATTAAGAAAATTGTTTCTTATGTTTCTGAAGCTGTATCAGAAGGATTGGAGGATCGTGAAAAAGAATTGGAGATGAAGCGCAAGCAAAAAGCTGAAGCGAAGGAAAGAAAAGCTGCTAAGGAAAAGAAGGCTGCTGAAGAAAAGAAAGCCGCTCAAGCCAAAAAAGCTAAAGAAGCTGCCGAAGCAAAAAAAGCTAAAGAGACTGAAAAGAAAACACCTAAAAAAGAGGAAAAATCTTCTGAGGATTCTGCTAAGAAAGCAAAAGAGGCAGAAGCAAAGAAAGCTAAAGAAGCAGAGGCGGAGCAAGCTAAAGAAGCTGAAAAGAAAACACCTAAGGAAGAAAAGAAGTCTTCTGAGGAATCAGCTGAAAAAACAAAATAAATTTATCTAAATATTATTAATATAAAAGTTGTTTTTATAAACGGCTTTTACAATTTAAACTTTGAAAAACTATGGCAAAGATAACTGCTGCAGATGTAAATAAATTGAGAAAATCTACCGGTGCCGGAATGATGGATTGTAAAAACGCTTTGGTAGAAGCGGAAGGAGATTTTGATGAAGCTGTAGCAATACTACGTAAAAAAGGACAGCAAATTGCTGCTAAAAGAGCCGATCGGGAATCCTCCGAAGGTGTGGCTATTGCAAAAGTCAATGATGAGCACACCAAGGGTATAATCGTATCGCTAAACTGTGAAACTGACTTTGTAGCTAAAAATGATGGCTTTATCAAATTGGCTGAACAATTAGCAGAGTTGGCTTTAGAGGTCGATTCTCTTGAAGAATTGATGAAAGCTGATTTTGAAGGAATCACTGTTGAAGAAAAACTCCTTGAGCAAACAGGGGTTATCGGAGAAAAAATAGAAATTGGAGCTTTTGAAATCCTCGAAGCACCTTATGTAGGGCATTATATTCACGCCGGAAATAAAATAGCTACCCTTACCGGTGTTTCTGAAAAAGGAGAAAATACTGAGGAAATTGCAAAAGATGTTGCTATGCAAGTTGCAGCTATGAACCCAATTGCTTTAGATGAAGAAGGAGTTCCTCAAGATATTATCGATAAGGAACTTGAGTATGCTAATGAGCAAAATAAAAAAGAAGGAAAACCCGAGCATTTATGGGAGCAAATTTCCAAAGGGAGATTGAAAAGATTCTTTAAAGACAATACTTTGATTAACCAGGAATATATCAAGGACAGTAAGATAACTGTTGGCAAACACGTTCAGAAGTTAGGTGATGATGTGAAAGTCACCGGCTTTAAACGAGTTGAGCTGGGTTAATCATAATTCATTTTTTTTTTGTAATAAAAACCGATTGGCTATAAAGGCCGGTCGGTTTTTATTTTTGCTACACCAATATTATTATTTTATAAAACCTGTTGTCGGTATAAAATTATAGGCTTGAATGCTCTGCTGCGAGGTGAAATAAAATATTATGCTTTTATCCGAATTTAATGTAACTTTGATTCACACGGTATAAGTGGGTTTCCATTTATGTAGTGAAAACATTGTGATGTATTTAAGACGTAATGGGTAAATTTAAAAAAATAACGGAAACTGTTTCTAAATACGACGATTTGGAAGAGCAATCGATTCATCAACTTTTGACCGATATCAATTCCGAAGATAAGACGGTTGCTTTCGCGGTTGAAAAAGCAATTCCACAGATTGAACAATTGACCGAAAAGATAATAACCAAATTGTCAAACAACGGACGTTTATTTTATATAGGAGCCGGCACGAGCGGAAGGATGGGCGTATTGGATGCCAGCGAATGCCCGCCAACTTTTGGGGTTTCTCCAGATTTAGTGGTAGCACTTATTGCCGGAGGAGACGCAGCAATTCGCCATGCTGTTGAAAACGCAGAAGATGATTTCAATCAAGCTTGGATAGACCTGCAGCAATACAATATATCCTCACAGGATATTGTGATTGGAATTGCCGCATCCGGTACAACTCCTTATGTTGTCGGTGGGGTGCAAAAATGTCGAGAAGAAGGAATTATAACCGGTGGGATTACTTGTAATCCGGGGAGCCCACTGGCAAGAAAAGCAGAATTTCCAATAGAAGTAGTCGTTGGGCCTGAATTCGTTACAGGCAGTTCTCGGATGAAAGCGGGAACAGCTCAGAAAATGGTGCTCAATATGATCTCTACCGCTACTATGGTGCAGCTGGGCAGAGTAAAGGGCAATAAAATGATCGATATGCAACTCAGCAATGCCAAACTTGTAAATAGAGGAGTGAAACTGATAATGGAGGCTACCGGGTTGTCTGCTGAGAAAGCCACTGCTTATTTAAAAAAATATGGAAGCGTAAGAAAAGCGCTGAACAATATAAATGTTTGATAAAATGTCTGAAAAGCGAACTGATAAAAAGAAGTTAATGAAAGGAGTGAAATACTTGGCAGCGTCTATTCCTTTGGCTTTTATAGGGCCAACCTCTATCTTTTATGGGTTTGGAGGTCGAGAGGAGGTATTATATATCATAATGTTGATCTTTGGCTTCTTGGCAGCTTTAGCCGCCGGTTTCTTAATGTTTAAAGGAATTAAAACAGTTATGCGCGGGATTTTCAATGACTAACCTGATCAGCAAGAAAATTTTAATATTGTAAGTCTCGATTTCTATCAAGAGAATTAAAAAAACCATGTAACTTCAATTATTTTGCAGTAAAAGTTCAGGGCTACGATGGTTTTTTATAAGACTTTCAAAATCACCAGTTGATAATCGAACTGGCCCAAGTGAATCCACTTCCAAAAGCAGCTAAAACAATATTATCGCCTTGTTTTACCTTTCCTTGTTCCCAAGCTTCTGTCAAGGCAATTGGAATAGAAGCGGCAGTGGTGTTGCCGTATCGCTGTATATTGTTGTAAACTTTATCATCGGAGAGTCTGAATTTTCTTTGAACAAATTGTGAAATTCTAAGATTTGCTTGATGTGGTACTAACAAATCAATGTCCGATACCTCTAATCCGTTAGCGTCTAAACCTTCGTTAATCACTTCTGCAAACCGTTGGATTGCGTGTTTAAATACGAATTGTCCATCCATATAAGGATAATAAGGAATGTCTTCTTGTGGGTTTTTTTCAATAATTTCCGGAACCCAGTGATTGGTACTTGGACCTTTTAGTGATAATTTTAAAGCGTGTTCCCCTTCCGAATGTAAATGTGTTGAAAGAATTCCTTGGCCAACGTGATCACTACGAGTTAAGACCGCTGCTCCGGCACCATCGCCAAAAAGCACACTCACTCCTCGCCCTCTCGTGGTAAAATCAAGTCCTCCACTGTGGTATTCACTGCCGATGAGTAATACGTTTTTATACATGCCTGTTTTGATAAACTGGTCGGCTACAGATAATCCATAAATAAAACCACTACACTGATTGCGAACATCCAAAGCCGGACAAGTATTTATATTCAGTTTTTCTTGAACCAAAACTCCCGATCCCGGGAAATAATAGTCCGGACTTAAAGTGGCAAAAACGATCAGATCTATATCATCTTTATCAATATCGGCGCGATCTAAAGCAATTTTAGCGGCTTTTACACCCATTTCAGCGACCGGAGTCTCTCCGGGGTTTTTGAGGTGACGTCTTTCTTTTATTCCCGTTCTCTCTTGAATCCATTCATCGCTGGTATCCATTAGTTTTGCTAAGTCATCATTAGTGACGACATTCTCGGGAACATAACTTCCCAGACCGGCTATTTTTGATTGATAAAGCATAGTGTTTAGTTAGTTTATAAATTGCAAAGTCAATAAGTCTAAGTTCGACAAAAGTAACCTGACTGACCTAAGTTTCAAAATCTAACATCAAATATATGTTACTATTTTTAATTAATTAGGAGATATGAGGATTAACAATAAGATTTTTACCAAAAGACAAGAATTAATCTGAAGTGAGTACGAATTGCAATAACTCAAGATGATATCAGGAAGTAGAAATGATTCCTAAACTTAACACTGAAGTAGGTTCAACATTTTTAATTATCTTTCGAAAAAATATTTGTAAAATGAAAAATCTGGCCTTATTAATTTTAATCATATCTGCTTTTATTCAATGTAAAGCACCTAAGAAAACTTTGGATGTCGCAGCTGCAAAGGAATACTCCAAAGTTATTGATAGAGAAGAATTAAAAGAAAAACTTTATACGATTGCTTCTGATGAGTTTGAAGGTCGAGACACCGGTGAGCCGGGACAGAAAAAAGCTGCAGCATACCTCAAGGATTTTTATATGGAAAACAATATTGGAGCACCGAGTTTTACCAATAAATATTTTCAACATATTCCGGCCTCTTTTTTTGACGATAAAATGAACGCTTCAGAAAATGTGATTGCCGTTATTGAAGGTTCAGAATTTCCAGACGAAATTGTGGTGGTTTCTGCTCATTATGATCACCTTGGAATTGCAGATAATGGAGAGGTTTATAATGGTGCCGATGATGATGGTTCGGGAACAGTTGCCGTGATGCAAATGGCAAAAGCTTTTCA
>DATGSA010000392.1:0-16733 GCA_035303085.1 Flavobacteriaceae bacterium | reverse complement strand
TCAAATGGAAGGAACCTATGAGATTCATACGGATAGTGCACAAAATATTTATGTGCTGTCTTCAGTAGGGTTATTTGACATTGATGTGGACGGAAATGATAAAGGCGACAATTATGATAATTCCACTTCAAAAATGGATTTCATTTTAGCCAGCTTTACCTGCGAAGGCGACTATCGCTGGTCCAAGATTATTGGAGGTGGGGGAAAAGAAAGACCACCCCATATCGTAATTGATGAAGAGAACAATGTGTTTGTGGCCGGACAATTCAGAAATTGCCAAAATGACAATTATCCGCCTCGGATCGAAAACGATACGATTTTAGATGATTTTACACAAAGCCAATGCAAAACGCTTTTTATGGCCAAATTCAGTTCGGAAGGAGAAATGCTCTGGTTTAATATGCCACAAGAGCTCGGGGATCAGACAGATGTGCTTTCCCATACCATTTCTCGGGATTTCTTTTCAGATTCCGAAGGTTTTATGTATTGGTTTTTAAACCTTCCCGAAGGAAGTTATGAAAATGGAGCTTTTGCCACTGATGAAGATACTGGCTTTTATACCTTCAAATATAATCCTGAAGGAGAATTTATGGAAGTAATTACCTTTGATATTCAAGGCAGTACTGATGGCCCTCCAGGATATTTTGGTCCCATGGGAATGGGAGCTAATTTTTACATCAATCCCCATAACCAACATTTTTATCTTTTCATCAATCGTATTCAACCACAGCATACAGTGATTATCGGTGGTCAACAAGTGGAGCATGCTTTTGTCATCGCCTCCTTTGACGAGGAAGGCAACTTTCTCTGGATGGGAGAAGACAACACCACCGAATGGTCTCCTACGGTTTATGATCTGGCCTTTGATGTGGACAACAATATTTATTTGGGGGGGAAGTTTTTGAGCTCAGGAGACTTGTTGGGTTTTACGATTGAAGAAGACTTAGGCTTAAACCCCAATTTCGTGATGAAAACAGATCCCACTTTTGAAAACATTATCTGGGCTTCTTATGCGCACGGCACTGAAGAAACACCTCCGTCGGTAGGAACTGCTGCAGAACAGGGAGCGCTTCTTCTCAATGACGATGAACTGGTTTTTACCGGTTGGGGCTTTGGCGAAGAATTTGTCTGGGCTGGACAAACTCATTATTTCCATGAACCAGGTGGAGGTACAGATGTTCTTTTTGCTCGTTTTGATATAGAATCAGGAGATTGTATTGAATTAAATCATTTAGAAAGTGATTACGGTTCAGATGAAATAGGCACCGCCTTAGCCATCGATGCCGCCGGAGATTACTTGGTGGGTGGGCAGTTTGAATACAACCTTTTTGATGACCATGGCAATGTGGTTTATAACGCGGGTGGGCAAACAGACTTCTTTCTTACCAAATACGCCACACAAGCCTGCAACGAACCGGATATGGCGGTGGAAATTCATCAGGAAAATCCTTTTCAAGTCTATCCCAACCCGGTGCAAAATCAATTGTACATCACCAACCTGCAAACCAAAACAGCGTTTAGTCTTTACGCGCTCAATGGTCGGTTGATCACCCAAGGCCAACTCCACCCCAATCAAAACAGCATTCCCACAGCATCTTTGAACAATGGGTTGTATTTCCTCAAACTCAAAGATGAAAAAGGAAGGGAAGGAGTGATTAAGGTGGTGAAGGAATAGGTGGTTTTATGGAGCGTAACAGAAAAAAGGTATTCACGAAAAACCTTATTGAACTTAATGTTTTAAAAATAGAAGATGATGATTCACAATGGAAAATCATCTTCTATTTTATTTACCTTTCGTAAACTCTGGGTAAAACTTTGTGATTTCTATGGTGAAAGCAATTTTATTAGTTGCACCACTGGTTTTAACTGACCGAAAGCTACTAAGTAGGGTCTTCTCGGAAATTCAAATCACATGTCCAACAGGACAATATATAATTAATTGCAGGATTCATCCTGCGGGAAAAAATCTAAAACCCTTTTCCGAAGAGCGACACTAACATCAAAACTATTAGCTATAAAAAAGCAAAACCCGCTTCTTCTTGCAGAAACGGGTTTTGTTTTTTACAAATTATGATGAATATTACATCATTCCTGGCATTCCGCCGCCCATTGGGGGCATTCCGCCTCCGCCCATTGGCGCTCCGCCACCGGAGTCTTCTTCAGGGATATCTACCAAAGCGCACTCTGTAGTCAGAATCATTCCTGCTACCGACGCAGCATTCTCCAATGCTATTCGTGTCACTTTCTTAGGATCGATAATTCCGGCTTTCATCATATCTACAAATTTTTCTGCTTTTGCATCAAATCCGTAGTTTTTCTCGTGTTCCATAACCTTGCTGATAATCACAGAGCCTTCGCCACCTGCGTTTTCAACAATAATACGAAGTGGTGATTCTACAGCTCTTTCCACGATTTCCATACCGGTTTTTTCATCATCCGTTTCGGCTTTAAGGTCTTTCAATACCTTTTTAGCACGGATCAAAGCAACTCCTCCTCCGAGAACAATTCCTTCTTCAACTGCTGCACGGGTCGAGTTCATCGCATCTTCCACTCTGGCTTTTTTCTCTTTCATTTCCACTTCAGAAGCAGCTCCTACATACAATACTGCTACTCCACCGGAAAGTTTAGCCAAACGCTCTTGCAACTTCTCTTTGTCATAATCGGAAGTGGTACTTTCAATTTGAGCTTTGATCTGGTTTACGCGATTTTGAATGTTTTCATTTGTCCCAGCTCCATTTACAATCGTGGTGTTGTCTTTATCAAGCGATACTTTTTCTGCAGTACCTAATTGGTCAATCGTGGTGTTTTCAAGGTTATAACCGCGCTCTTCAGAGATCACCGTTCCTCCTGTTAGGATTGCGATGTCTTCCAACATTGCTTTACGTCTATCTCCAAATCCAGGAGCTTTAACCGCTGCAATTTTTAGAGAACCTCTCAACTTATTAACCACTAAAGTAGCTAATGCTTCTCCATCTACATCTTCAGCAATAATCAACAAAGAACCACCGTCTTTTGCGATAGGCTCCAATACCGGCATCAGATCCTTCATCGTAGAAACTTTTTTATCCACGATTAAGATGTGGGGATCTTCCAATTCGGTAACCATTTTTTCGCTATCAGTTACGAAATAAGGAGATAAATATCCGCGGTCAAACTGCATTCCCTCTACAACATCAACATAAGTCTCTGTTCCTTTGGCTTCTTCTACAGTGATTACGCCTTCTTTTCCGACTTTCCCAAAAGCTTGGGCAATCAATTTTCCAATTTCCTCATCGTTATTGGCAGAAACTGAAGCTACTTGTTTGATTTGTTCGGAAGAACTACCTACTTCCATGGCTTGTTTCTGCAAATCTTCGGTCAAGTGCATTACCGCGTTATCAATTCCTTTTTTTAACTCCATTGGGTTTGCACCTGCAGCAACGTTCTTCAAACCTTCTCTAACGATAGCTTGCGCTAAAACAGTTGCGGTAGTAGTTCCGTCACCTGCGAGGTCATTGGTTTTAGAGGCTACCTCTTTAACCATCTGCGCCCCCATATTTTCAAGGTTGTCTTTTAATTCGATTTCTTTAGCTACAGAAACACCGTCTTTTGTCACCTCCGGAGCACCAAAAGATTTATTGATAATAACATTCCGACCACGTGGGCCCAAAGTTACTTTTACTGCATTTGCTAAAGCATCAACGCCTCTGCGAATCCCTTCGCGGGCTTCGGTATTAAATATTATATCTTTTGCCATATTATTTGTTTATATTTTTTTATTAAATAATTCAATTAATTGATTAAAGAATACCCAAGATTTCATCTTCTCTCATAATGAGATAATCTTTGCCATCGAGTTTCAATTCAGTTCCAGAAAATTTACCATAAAGCACAGTGTCTTTTTCTTTCACTGTCATTTCATGATCCTTAGTTCCTTTTCCAATTGCCACTACGGTTCCTTGTTGCGGTTTTTCTTTTGCAGTGTCAGGAATATAAATTCCGGATTCTGTTTTAGTCTCAGCAGCTGCCGGTTCAATCAAAACGCGATCAGCCAATGGTTTGAATTTCAATGCCATATTATGTATCAATTTTATGGTTATTAATTAATTTTTTTACACCCGTTATAAGTCCAAAAGTATGCCATTCTATTTCTGCTGTCAAAACCCATAAAAAAATGCCAACTTGTCATTTTCTTGACAGGTCGGCATTGAAAATCTTTTAATTGAAACTGTTATTTATTCAGCTGTGTCGCTATTAAAATCCATTATCGGTTCTTGGCTTTGATCTGTAGGATTGTCAGAAGCCGGCACAGCACTCGGTGTAGTTTCATCCATCAATCTGGATTCTGAGGTTTGTGAACCTGATAAACCGGTAACATTATATAACAGTATTAAAACCAACAAAGCTGTGGCCAGTGTCCACGTACTTTTATCTAAAAAGTCTCCGGTTTTCTTGACTCCTCCCATTTGCTGACCGCCACCGCCACCGAAGGAAGAAGATAGTCCGCCCTCCTTAGGGTTTTGAACCATAATAACGACTACTAATAAAAAGCAGACTACAATAATTAACGCTAATATTATAACTGATGTGCTCATTTGTTCTTATTTTCTATAAGATTTTCTAATTCATGAATTCGATCTGCAAAGAAACCACTTTTTTCGGGATTTTTCAAGATTAAAATCTTATATGCTTGAATTGCTTTTGAATAATTTTTTTGTTCGGCATAAATTCTCGCCAAAGTCTCCGTCATTAGCGGACTTTCAGGTTCGTAATCTTTTAAAGAAATTTGTGGTTTTGCCTTCTTTCCAGGGGTAATTTTAGGATCATTTTTGATAAATCGATCGATTAAATCATATTCCGGCGGCGTTTTTGGGGCTTCTTCGACTTTTTTATTTGACTTTTCTGCTACTTTCTCCTCAGGTCTCTTAATCGGTTTTGCCTTGGTTAATTTTAACCATTCTGAAAATGAGCGCTCCCGCTTATCGTCAAAATCTACAGGCTCTTCTAATCCCTTTTTTTTAGCATCTTCAACTAAATTTGTTTCTTGCTTTTGTGTCTTGGCAGCTTTGTCTTCCTCTTTACTTTCTTCAAACAATCCCGGATCCAGTACTCTCTCTGCGTCTTCCATAGGCATCAGCTCAGCCTCCTCCATTTCCTGTTGAAGTTCTTTCTCACTTCTCACTTTAATTCGTTTCGAGATATGATGTTGTCGAAATTCATCTGAAGTTATATAATCAAACAACACACTTCTGTCTGTGGTGTATGCTGCGGTTTGCTTTAATGCAGAATTGTATAAAAAACTACCGTGTTGGTAAAGTCCTTTTAAATGTAAGGCTCGAGCTGCTTGAAAATACGGATATTTTTCCACAATAGCGGTCAACTCCTTCGTGCGCTGGAGATCCGGTTCGACATCCATACTGAGAATTCTGTTGAAGTTTTGTGGATTCATTTTTTAAAATATTACCAATTCGTCAACGAGGAGTTGAAAATCTCTTGGGTGATGTGTTCAAAAATTTCGTTTAAAGCTGTTTCTAAAGTTGATCCGGTAAGCTGCTGATTTCCGGGATAATCGTAATAAAAAGAGAATTGTCTTTCAAAATCTTTCTCCGGATCCAATTTATTAATAAATCGAACATTCACTCCTATTGTCAGTCGGTTTTGTGCAGCTCGGCTATCGCTTGTAGCGGTCATCGGTGCTATATAATACTGCACTATCTCTCCTTCATAAACCAAATCTCCGCCTTCGTTGGTCAAGCCCAAATTGGTTTGATTTTGAATTAAATCCTGCAACTCCAATGTAAAATCCCGATCGATACCCGGCTCTACAAGGTCTGCTTCATTTTGAAATTGCCTTACTTGAAAGGTTTCCGCTTCTCCGGTATCGGCTCCGGTAAAGGAATAGACACCACAAGATTGTAGCGTGATTATAAATAACAAACCTATAACAAGTTTCACCCCTTCATCTCTTTTTAATTCAATCACAATTTGTAAAGTTTAATCTTTCGGTAAAGGGTTCGTTCGCTGATTCCCAATTCTTCAGCTGTCGGTTTGCGTCTTCCATCATTTCTCTCCAAGGCTTTTTTAATCAATTCGATTTCTTTTTCTCGGAGTGATAAACTTTCCTCTTCTTTTATTTCTTCGGCATAATCATAAGAATCTTTTTTACGATCTTGCTCAGACTTGACTTTAGTTCGTTCTTCCTCTGCCGGAATTTGAAGAATTTCTAAATGATCCTCATAGGTGTCTTGTTCTACATCATCCAAATCATCATCTCCATAAATCCTTTGAATCAATCTTTTGTTATCGGAACGCACCTCTTCCATGCTCGCATTTCCTAAAAGTTGTTGCGTTATTTTCTTTAGATCTTGTATATCGTTTTTCATATCGAATAAAACCTTATACAATATCTCTCGCTCATTACTAAAATCACTTCTTTCGGTTTTGGAAGGAATTACCGCTGGCAAATTACTAATACTATCCGGCAAGTAATGCCGCAAAGTTTTCGCATCAATTTTACGCTCTTTCTCCAATACAGAAATCTGTTCCGTTACATTGCGCAACTGTCTGACATTTCCCTCCCATCTGTTTTTCAACAATAACTCTTGCGCTTCTTCATCCAAACGGATTGTTGGCATTTTGTATTTAATCCCAAAATCAGAAGCAAATTTTCTGAATAATAAATGAATATCCCCGCTTCGTTCTCGCAATGGCGGAAGATGGATTTCAACCGTACTTAAACGATAATATAAATCCTCTCTAAACTTTTGCTTTTTAATGGCTTGGCGAATTTCTATATTGGTAGCTGCCACAATTCTGACGTCAGTTTTTTGAACCTGAGAAGATCCTACCTTAATAAACTCTCCGTTCTCCAACACTCTTAAAAGACGAACTTGAGTAGTCATGGGCAACTCTCCCACTTCATCTAAAAATATTGTCCCACCATCGGCTTCTTCAAAATACCCTCTTCTGGTTTTGGTCGCACCGGTAAAAGCTCCTTTTTCATGACCAAACAATTCACTATCAATTGTTCCTTCAGGAATGGCTCCACAATTTACTGCAATATATTTATTGTGTTTTCTGTGAGAATTAGCGTGTATTATTTTAGGAATACTTTCCTTCCCGACTCCGCTCTCGCCGGTAACCAAAACAGAAATATCTGTTGGAGCTACTTGCAGCGCTTTTTCGATAGCACGATTTAGCGCCGGGTCATTCCCGATGATTTCAAATCTTTGTTTTGCTGATTGTACTGATTCCATTGATATTTTATAAACTAATTTAAAATTAATTATTGATTTTTAGAATAACCTACAGCTTCCCCAATAAGTGTTGCTGTAGTACAATCTGTAGCTTTTACCATTACATAATCTCCGGGTTTATAGTTCTCTTTTGGGAATACCACCGTAACATTTTGTGAATTCCTTCCCGACCATTCCTGATCTGATTTTTTAGATTCCTTCTCAATTAAAACTTCCACAGTCTTTCCCAGATATTTTTCAATATTATATTTTGAATATTTCTGCTGTAACTCAATAATTTCCGAAAGTCTTCTCTTTTTAACTTCTTCAGGCACATCATCTTCTAATTTTCTGGCCGCTAATGTCCCGGGACGTTTAGAATAAGCAAACATATATCCAAAATCGTATTTCACCTTATCCATCAAATCCAAAGTTTGTTGATGATCCTCTTCTGTCTCTCCCGAAAAACCCGTCATCATATCAAAAGAAATCGCACAATCCGGAATTCGTTTTCGAATATTATCGATCAATTCAAAGTATTCTTCTCTGGTGTGTTGACGATTCATCGCTTTTAAAATACGATTACTTCCACTTTGCACAGGCAAGTGGATATACTTACAGATATTTTCATATTTGGCCATCGTATCTACCACGTCCATAGTCATGTCTTGCGGATTGGAAGTAGAAAACCGAATTCTCATTTTTGGTTGAGCCAAAGCTACCATTTCAAGCAACCCTGAAAAATATACAGCATTGGCTTGTTGTTCGGGTGTAGCCTTTTTAAAATCTTTCTTCATTCCACCGCCATACCATAAATAACTATCTACATTTTGCCCTAATAACGTAACCTCTTTATATCCTTGAGCTGCCAATTCATTGACTTCTCTGACAATGCTTTCAGGAGCTCGACTACGTTCGCGTCCTCTGGTAAAAGGCACGACACAAAAAGTACACATATTATCACACCCTCTGGTAATCGATACGAAGGCGGTTACTCCGTCACTCTGCAAACGCACGGGCGAAATATCTCCATAGGTTTCATCTTTTGATAAGATAACATTAATAGCATCTCGTCCATCATCGATTTCTCTCACCAGATTAGGCAAATCTTTATAAGCATCTGGACCGGCTACCAAATCAACAATATGCTCTTCCTCCAACAACTTCTTCTTTAAACGCTCGGCCATACAACCTAAAACTCCAACTTTCATACTTGGGTTTTCCTCCCGTTTCACCGCATTGTATTTCTCCAACCGTTTTCTTACCGTATCTTCTGCTTTCGCACGAATAGAACAAGTATTTACAAAAACTAAATCCGCTTCCTCCAACTTATCAGTCAACCCAAAACCTTCTTTTTCCATAATCGAAGCGACGATTTCACTATCATTGAGGTTCATTGCACATCCGTAACTCTCAATATAAAACTTTCGGTCAAAAGTTTTAGGCTCTCCGTTGGCTTTGGGTTGATCTTTTAATAAGACCTCCCCTTGTCTTCTCTCATCGTGTATATTAAAAATGCTTTTCATAACTCCCGATTCTATCAGTTCAAAATATATAGACTGCAAAGATATTAATTTCCATCTTATGACAAACTGTCAGTGAGTGAAATTATTGAAATTAACGCTTCTTTTTATATTCTCAATAATCTATAGCTTTGTCTTATGCCGATAAAACTTCATTAAATAAAGTTCGCTGCAGTTTAAGATAGCTATTATTTACAAAACACTTCTGATTTTCGGCCTTTTTTACTCCCTTTACTGTGTCCGCCTTGGAAGGATCGTGTGCGCCTCGGGAGCAGGGTCCGGAGTAAATAAAAATGGTCGAAAATTTAATTATTTGTTTCAGCCCAAACTTATACCGTTAAAAAACAAAACATATAAGGATATAATTGAGTTTCTATGAATAAATATCAAGACATACATTATATTTTAACTTATAGATTCAGATTATCAATGCAGAAATAAAATAGGATCATAAAGTTTTATGTTTTTATGGTTAAACTATCATTTTTCCCGGTGCGGAAAAATGAATTTTTAAATATAATCCAAACTCTCTAAAACACCATATATAAGTCATTACAACGATTGTTATTGTTATTGTTTTAAGCGATATTCGAGATAAAATATTTTTAAATGAAAAATTTCCCTTACTTTTGCAATCAAATTTTGAAAAGAGAATATGGCAGAAAATTTAGTGATTGTAGAGTCTCCTGCTAAAGCTCGGACGATTGAAAGATTCTTAGGAAAGGATTATACAGTCAAATCGAGTTTTGGGCATGTTGCTGATTTACCAACTAAGGAGCTGGGAGTAGATGTTGATAAAGATTTCAAACCTAAATACCAGGTAAGTAGTGATAAGAAAAAAATAGTCAGTGAATTAAAGAAGCTGGCCAATAAATCAAAAACAGTATGGCTGGCCAGCGATGAGGATCGAGAGGGAGAAGCGATTGCATGGCACTTGACAGAAGCATTAGACCTAAAAGATGAGAAGACCAGAAGGATTGTTTTTCATGAAATCACCAAACCGGCGATTCAGAAAGCGATAGAAAATCCTCGAAAAATCGATCAAAATTTAGTAGATGCGCAGCAAGCACGTCGTGTCTTAGATCGATTGGTGGGTTATGAACTCTCTCCTATTCTTTGGAGGAAAGTAAAAGGTGGGCTTTCCGCCGGTCGTGTACAATCTGTTGCAGTACGACTAATTGTTGAAAGAGAACGTGAAATTATAGATTTTAAACCGAAAGCATCCTACAGAGTTGATGCTCAGTTCACGACTGAAGACGGACAATCCTTTAAAGCAAAACTTCCACGAAACATAACCTCTAAAAAAAAGGCAGAAGAGTTCTTAAATCAAAATATCAATGCTCGGTTTTCGGTTAAAGATCTGACCAAAAAACCGGCAAAAAAGACTCCTGCACCGCCATTTACCACATCCACCCTCCAACAAGAAGCCGCTCGAAAACTCAATTTTCCGGTAGGGAAAACCATGAGAATAGCGCAAAGGCTTTATGAGGCAGGTCATATTACTTATATGAGAACTGACAGTGTAAATCTATCAGATGAGGCTAAAAAAGGAGCTGCAAAGGAAATTTATTCCGCGTATGGAAAAGAATATTCCAAAACAAGAAATTACAAATCTAAAGCTAAAGGAGCCCAAGAAGCACACGAGGCTATTCGCCCTACGAAATTCTCCAACCACTCAGTTAGAGGTGCCGGATATGACCAACAAAGGTTGTATGAGTTAATTTGGAAAAGAGGTATAGCCTCTCAAATGAGCGATGCTAAATTAGAGCGAACCAACGTCAAAATTGGCGCTGATAAACACGACAAGTTATTTACCGCTAAAGGAGAAGTCATTAAGTTTGACGGGTTTCTAAAAGTTTACTTGGAAGGAAGTGATGATGAATCAGCAGAAGAGCAAAGCGGATTGCTTCCAAAAATGAAGACCGGAGACACTTTACACAATAAATACATCACCGCAACTGAACGTTTTACCAGAGCGCCGGCGCGATATACAGAAGCATCATTGGTAAAACAATTAGAGGAATTAGGAATCGGAAGACCTTCAACTTATGCGCCGACTATCTCGACGATTCAAAATCGAAAATACATAGAAAAGGGAAGCGTAGAAGGCAAAGAAAGAAAATACACCTATTTCCGGTTAAAAGACAGCAAGCTCACCGAAAAAACCAAGACTGAAAAGTATGGCAGTGATAAAGGAAGGTTAGTTCCAACCGATACCGGAATGGTAGTAACAGACTTTTTAATCAAGCATTTCGGAACTATCTTAGATTACAATTTTACGGCGAAAGTAGAAGAGGACTTCGACCAAATTGCGGCAGGCAAAGAAGACTGGACCCGAATGATGCATGAATTTTATGATCAATTTCATCCTGTAGTAAAGGATGTAGCAGAAAATGCGGAACGAGAAGTTGGAGAACGTGTATTAGGCACCGATCCAAAATCGGGCAAACCGGTTAGTGCTCGCTTGGGAAGATACGGCCCGATGGTACAAATCGGCACTGTTGAAGATGAAGAAAAACCAAGATTTGCCAGTATTCCAAAAGACCGCAGTATCAATGACATCACTTATGAGGAAGCCATGGATTTATTCAAGCTTCCCAAAGAACTCGGAGAGTATAAAGGAGAAACAGTAGTGACCAATAACGGTCCTTATGGGCCTTATGTCAGGTATGGCAGCAACTTCGTTTCTTTAGCCAAAGGCGAGGAACCTCTTGATGTAGATTTCGACAGGGCGATGGAATTAATCAAAGCCAAAGAAAAAGCTGATGCCCCGATATACCATTATGAAGAAAAACCCGTTCAAAAAGGGATAGGTCGTTTTGGCCCTTATCTTAAATGGAATGATATGTTTATCAATGTCGGAAAGAAATACGATTTTGATAACCTTTCCGAAAAAGATATCATAGCGCTGATTGAGGACAAAAAGCGTAAGGAAAGAGAGAAAATCATTCACAATTGGGAGGACGCCGGAATTCGTGTGGAAAAAACACGTTGGAAGCGCAGTAAAATTATCAAGGGTAAAATAAATATTGAACTTCCGAAAGAAGTTGATGCTCAAGCTTTAACTTTAGAAGAAGTACAAGACATTATTAAAAAGAACCACCCCGGTTCAAAAAAGAAACGAACCAAGAAAAAGAAGACTAAAAAAAGTTCCAAAAAGAAGAAATAATCTATGTATCTTGATTTCTTAAACCCGGTTGACCAAGAGGTTTTGAGTGGTCTCAAAACCTTACACCCTTCCTGTTTGGGCAAGAAAATCGCCATTCATTCGGCATCCGACTTTCCGGATCTGGAAGGCGTTAAGGTGGCCTTATTGGGAATTCGGGAGAACAGAAGGGAACAACTCAGGTTGCGCGACACTTTTGATTTCAATAGCATTCGCGCTTCTTTTTATGAGTTATTTCCCGGTCACTGGGATTTAAAAATCGCTGATTTGGGCGATATTTATCCTGGAGAAACCGTTGAGGACACGGAATATGCATTGCACGAAATCGTTAAAAATCTTTTAGAGCGAAAAGTTATTCCGTTAATTTTAGGGGGAAGCCAAGATTTGACTTACGCGCAATATCGAGCTTATGACTTCTTCAAGAGCATGATTAATGTGGTCAATATAGACGCACGATTCGATATTGGCAATATAGGTTCCGCTATTCAAGACAACTCTTATATTGGGAAGATGATAGTCAGTGAACCTTATAATTTATTTAATTACGTCAATTTAGGATATCAGTCCTATCTCAACCCTCCGGAAGAAATAGAATTGATTGACAAGTTGTTTTTTGAAGCTTATAGACTTGGAAATTTATCAGAAAATATTACTTTAGCCGAGCCCATGTTACGCGATGCAGATCTGGTCAGTTTAGATATCTCTTCTGTATCGTCAACTGTCAGTAAAGGCATAAAGGATCAGCCCAACGGGTTTGGAGGTCGTGAAATTTGCGCTTTATCAAGATATGCCGGAATCAGCGAGAGAGTGAGTTCATTTGGTTTGTTCAATTTACAAAATTTAGATCCGGCATTTAGCAGTTCTTTATTGCCGGCAGAAATCATTTGGTATTTTATAGAAGGATTAAATTATAGAAAAAAAGAGGAGAATATTTCTACCTCAAAAAACTTCCTCAAATACAGTGTTCCGCTTGATAATGAGGTGTTAACTTTCTACAAGAGTATCTTGTCAGAACGGTGGTGGATAAAAATTCCAACCCGTGTTAACAATAAACTAAAGAAACCTACGTTTTTACCGTGTAGTCAGGAAGATTATTTGATAGCTTGCAATCAACAAATTCCTGATAGATGGTATAAGGCAAGACGCAAAAACGAGATATAAATTGCAAGTAAAACTTAATCTTTTAATAATTAAATATTGGTTATTTGGAAATAATTAAATAGGTTTACGCCTTCCAAATAAAATCGACATAGTTCAACAGTTAAAATTATGAAGAAAATTGTAACCATTATAGCCGCAATCGCCCTTTTAGCAAGCTGTGGAAAAGGTGATCAAGGGCAGTTGGTAGGAGCAAAAGGTAAAAAATGGCATCCGGTAAAACCGATGGGGATGGTACTCATTCCCGGAGGATCATTTGTTATGGGTAAATCAGACTATGACATAGCCGGTTTGCATAATGCACCACCACTTACGGCAACTGTACGCTCCTTTTACATGGATGAAACAGAAATCACTAACGCAGAATATCGTCAGTTTATTCATTGGGTTAGGGATTCGGTAGTTCGTCAAAAATTAGCTGAAGAGGCTGAGTTTTCCGGTGGAGAAGGTGACGGCACAGGTGGGGCTTCCATTCAAGACTATGCTTTTAAGAATGCGGCCGATGAAGAGGAGGATCAAAATGCTTTTCAACAGTATTCCATTCATTATAACCCTGCCAAACAAGCTCTGAACTGGGAACCAAAAATTATATGGAATAAGAACAGATATCCCGATGAAGGTTACGTAGCGGTGATGGATGAAATGTATTTAAGCGAAGACGAATCTCCCACCGGAGAACGCATGTTGGACGTTACACAATTCGTTTATGAATACACCTCTATTGATGTCGGTGCTGCGGCAAAAGAAGGTTCAAAACGCAGCCAATTCGTACAAGAACATTTTACCGAAGTTTATCCCGACACCACAGTATGGGTAAAAGATTTTAATTACTCCTATAATGAACCTATGCACAATAATTATTTCTGGCACGCAGCCTATGATGATTATCCTGTAGTAGGTGTAAATTGGCATCAAGCTAAAGCTTTTGCTGACTGGCGTACGTCCTACCACAATGCTTATAGAAAACAGAAGAAACTGGAATCTGTTCCCGATTACAGATTGCCTTCAGAAGCAGAATGGGAGTATGCGGCTCGAGGCGGTCTTGAAGGAGGAACTTATCCTTGGGGCGGACCATACACCAAAAATGACAGAGGTTGTTTTTTAGCTAATTTCAAACCCCTGCGTGGAGATTATGCCGCAGACCAAGCACTTTATACCGTAGAAGCCAGATCGTATGAACCCAATAATTATGGATTGTATAATATGGCAGGAAATGTTTCAGAATGGGTTGACTCTTCGTATGATCCCGAGGCTTATCAATTTTATTCGTCTATGAACCCCAATGCGAACCAAAAATTTATCAGTCAAAAAGTAGTTCGTGGTGGGTCTTGGAAGGATGTGGCTTATTACTTACAAGTCAGTTCACGTGATTACGAATACGCTGACTCGGCCCGAAGCTATATCGGCTTCCGTACAGTAGAAGATTATGTTGGTACGGCGAGTACCGTTAATACGAATCGTCCATCACAGTAATAGGATTAACCCATATTAAAAATTTTATAACCAAACCTTTTTTTAAATTAAACCTTTTTTATTAACCTAAATTCAATCAACTAAAACCTAACAATTATGGCAAACACACAATCAAAAGCATCAAGAGCGTTTGATAGATTTATCAACATGAGTTATGGACTCGGAGCGTCCATTGTAATTATCGGAGCTTTATTTAAAATTCAACATTATAGCATCGGTCCTATAACCGGTGGAGTTATGTTGACTCTTGGTCTTTTAGTAGAGGCGTTTATTTTTGCAATTTCTGCCTTCGAACCTTTACAACCCAAATATGATTGGGCAGCAGTGTATCCCGAACTAACCGGTGCTGAAAGCAGCGGCAGATCAGGAGCATTGAGACCGACCGATACGTCGGATGAGATAGATGAATCGTTATCTAAAAAATTAGATAAAATGTTGAAGGATGCTAAAATTGACAGCCAACTCATGGAAAGTTTAGGAACAAGCATCAAGAACTTTGAAGGCGCAGCTAAAACAATTGCACCGACGACTGAAGCTTTAGCTTCTCAAAAGAAGTATAGTGAGGAAATGTCGCGGGCAGCGCTAAATATGGAAAATTTAAACAGTCTATATCAAGTTCAACTTGACTCCTATGACAAGCAATCCTCTGCTAATCAAGCTATGGCACAAAAAGCAGAGCAATTACAGCATCAGATGGAGTCGCTTACTCAAAATATTTCCAACCTCAACAATGTTTATGGTGGAATGTTAACTGCTATGCGTCCTTCTAAATAATCGAGTAAATTAAGAAATAAGAGCAATTATTAAAATTTAAACTGAAGTAGGAATATGGCATCGATACAAGAATTAGACGCACGGCAACGGATGATTAACATGATGTATATCATTTTCATTGCTATGCAAGCGTTGAACATGTCCAAAGAGGTTCTTACCGCTTTTGGGGATGTCAACCAAAGTCTTACAACAAATATTGAACAAAACGAAAAACAGAATCAGCTTTTAATGGCTGGATTGGCCACCAGAGCTGAAGAACAACCTGAAAAATATAAACCATTACATGCGAAAGCAATAGAAATAGAAAAAACCAGTGATGACTTGGTAAATTATATTCAAGGTTTAAAAACAGATCTTATGGAAGACACTCCAAGAGATGATGATGGAGATCTTCTTTATGAATCTATGGACAATGCTGACAATATCAACCAAATGTTTTTTGCAGATGATCAGCATACTGATAGGGCCAAAGAACTTCAAGCCAAGGTAGAACAGTTTCGCGATGATGCTGCCAGCCTTGCCATCGAAAGCGGAAACGAAGCAATGGCTGCTGATATTAGAGCAAAATTTAATACTGATCCGGTAAAAACAAAAGATTCGGGTACTTTACCTTGGTTGAATTATAACTTTGAAGGTTTTCCATTAATAGCCGGAATAACCAAATTGACCAATATTCAGTCAAATGCTAAACAAGTACAATCAGACTTATTGGGCAGCTTGGTCAGTGGGCAAATGGCAAGTGATGTTTCTATGACAAATTACGAAGCCATTGTTGTCCCGGACAAAACAGCTTTCTTTTCCGGTGAAAACTTCACAGGAAAAGTAGTGTTGGGTCGTTTCGACAGCACCCTGAATTTCGATGAAGTAACTATAAATGGCAGAGAGGTTGATGACATTCAAGCCGGTCAGGTAAACCTTAGTTTTCCTGCAGGTAATGTTGGAGAGCAAGATATAAAAGGTGAACTCCATTTTAAAGAAGGAGATTCAATTGTCAGTATCCCTGTAACAAGCAAATATACTGTTATTCCAAAGCCTAATCAAGCTGTGATTTCTGCCGATAAGATGAACGTGGTTTATCGTGGAGTTCAAAACCCCATGACGATTTCAATTCCGGGAGTAAGCAACGCAACCGCAAATGCACCTGGATTGACTAAAACAGGAACATCAAGTTATATGATGACTCCGGGTTCAGGTCGGGAAGTTACCATTAATGTGTCTGGGAAATTACCTAACGGAGAAACTGTCAGCGACAGTCAAACATTCCGTATTAAGGATATTCCTTCCCCTACGGGAACTGTACGAGGACAAGTAGCATCCGGTGGACCTTTAAAGATGCAGAAAAATGCATTGAACATTTCCACAGTAGGAGCAACATTGCCCGATTTTGATTTTGATTTGAACTTAAGCATATCTGGGTTCAAATTA
>DATGSA010000391.1:0-8998 GCA_035303085.1 Flavobacteriaceae bacterium | reverse complement strand
AAGGAAGATACGAATCTCACCGATGTAGCTTTATTCAGCATGTATTATGATCAAGCGCATTACATCAAACACTTCAAATCAATTACTAAAGAAACACCCAGCACCTTACTGCAGAAAATTTCAAAGATTGGAGGGAAAGACACCTATTGGTATTTTGAGGATTAATTAAGTGTCCCAGTTTTACAATTCCATTGGATTCTAATGCATTAAATTTGCACAAAAATTATTTAAACAAAATTTTTTATTATGAAAAAAACAGTACTTATTTTATTGGCATTATTTAGCTCAGCTTGCTTAATGGCTCAAGACGAACAAGAAACAGAAAAGGAATCGGAATTTGGATTAAGAGTAGGAGCCAAAATGGGATTTGCCACGCTGGTACAATCCGACATGGTCGATCTGCAAGGATCTGCAAACGGAGGAGAGATTCTTTTTTATTACAAAATGCCCAGTGGAACTTCTTTTAGTTTGGGAATAGAAGATTTACAATTTAAGGCGAATGGAGTTGCAGAAGGAATCACTTATTCCTTGGATCAACATCATTTCCGAATTCCTTTAAAATTGAAATATACTCTTGGAATTTTAGAAGATCAATTGGATGATAAATTACAAGCTTATGCAGGAATTGGGGTCTATGCGAATACGTTGTGGAGAGAAAAAATTCAAACCTTAGAAGAAACTTACAGAAATAAACATCAAGGATGGAATGCCGGATATAGTATAGAACTCGGATTGGTTTTTGAGGTTTATAAAGACTTTAATTTAGGGATAGGGTTTGAAACACAAAATGATTTTATGGACATGAAAAAAGATGATGTGAAACGAAAGTTAGAAGGAATTACCACAGTTAAGTTTACGTTGGATTTAAAGTTTTAATTATTAAAGCAGCAAAAACAGCTTTATCAAATACACCGAGCTTTTGAATGAATCGAAAATTCACAGAAGTTTGGTGTGTTTTTTTTGAAATTATTCAAAGCTAAAGTGAATTTTCTCCATCCCCTCAAAAAAGCAGTGGCAAAAAGGAGGATTTCTCATAAAACCTCATTAATTTTGAGGGACTTATCCGTTTTTCATAGCATCTTAAAAATCAACATTATGGCTGTTTCTCCTTCTCCAACCGATCTCAAAGAAAAACTGAACACGCATTTTGGTTTTGATTCCTTTTTGCCCAATCAAGAAAAAATCATCAATAGCGTGATGTCCGGAAAAGACGGACTCGCAATTATGCCTACCGGTGGTGGAAAATCGTTGTGTTTTCAATTACCGGCTTTAGCTTTGGAAGGTACGACTATCGTTATTTCTCCACTCATCGCTTTGATGAAAGATCAGGTGGATGCTTTGCAGGCCAATGGTATTTCTTCGGCTTATTTCAACAGTTCTCAACCCTATGAAGATCAACAACAGATTTTAAAACAGTTAAAAGAAAATGAGCTTAAACTGCTGTATGTCGCTCCGGAAAGTTTGCCGCAATTATACTTTATCCTTGAAAACATTCCCATCAGTCTTTTCGCTATTGATGAAGCGCATTGTATTTCTGCATGGGGACACGATTTTCGACCGGCGTATAAAGAATTGGGAGTTGTAAAACAGAAGTTTCCCGAAGTTCCTGTTTTGGCTTTGACCGCTACTGCCGATCGGGCTACGCGAAGAGATATTTTAACGCAGCTCAATCTTCCGAAAGCCAAAACTTTTATTTCTTCTTTTGATCGGCCCAACCTATTTTTAGACGTTCGCCCGGGCAGGAAAAAGAAACAGCAGATTTTTCGATTTCTAAAAAATCGCCGCGAACAAAGTGGCATAATTTATTGTCTTTCGCGAAAAAGCACAGAGAGTTTAGCTTCGGATTTAAAAAGAAGAGGTTATAAAGCAGAAGCTTATCACGCGGGAATGAGCGCGGATGAACGCACGGAAATTCAAGAAAACTTCATCAATGACGACACACCGATTATCGTAGCCACCATCGCTTTTGGAATGGGAATCGACAAGAGTAATGTGCGCTGGGTGATTCATTATAATATGCCGAAAAACATCGAGGGATATTATCAGGAAATCGGACGTAGTGGAAGAGATGGTTTACCGGCCGATACGTTGTTGTTCCACAGTTATGCCGATATTATGATGTTGCGAAGATTTGCAGAAAACAGCGGCACCAAGGAAATTCAGTTGGCCAAGCTCGAACGCATGCAACAATTTTCAGAATCTCTGAATTGCCGAAGACGAACTTTGCTCAGCTATTTTGGAGAACACTTGATAGAAGATTGCGGAAATTGCGATATCTGTAAACATCCTCCGCAATATTTTGATGGAACGGTTATCGCCCAGAAAATTTGCTCTGCTGTGGCGAGATTAAAAGAACAAGAATCTGTCAACATGGTTGTCGATGTACTTCGCGGCGCCAAAAACGCACAAGTTTATGAAAAGTCCTACCAGAAAATAAAAACTTATGGCGCGGCAAAAGATATTGCTTGGCGAGATTTACAAGATTATGTAATTCAATTGATCAATCAAGGCGTGTTGGAAATCTGGTTCCATGAACGCGGGCGATTGATTCTCACTCCTTCAGCAAAAGAAATTTTGTTCAACGGTAGGAAAGTCAAACTGGCTCATTTGGAACAACCGGCCAAGCAAGTAAAAACCGTTCAAGAACCTTCTGAAAGAGGGGAATTATTTGAGAAATTACGACAGCTTCGCATGAAATTAGCCAAAGAGAGAAATGTTCCGCCTTACATTATTTTCAGCGATGCCTCCTTAGATGATATGGTGAAAAAACTTCCGAAAACTTATGTGGAGTTTTCCAAAGTTTTAGGCGTCGGCAGAGTGAAGTTAGAAAATTATGGACATCAGTTTATGGAGATTATCAAGCAAGATGATTCTGTAAAGAAGCAGAATTCAAATAGACAATATTTCAGGCGTCCAATCGGAAGAATAAGTCACCGCAAAAGTCTTTATGAGAAATTAGATGATTTGAGATTTAAAATAGCCGATAAAATTAAAATAAAAGAACAAGAAGTTTTAAGTGAAACTTCCCTTCAGCTCTTAGCAGACAAAGAACCGCGGACAGAAAAAGATTACTTTTATCATGTAGAAAACCCTACAAAATGGGCTACAAAATACGCCGATAAATTTGTAAAAACCATCAATCGACATTTTGATGTCAATAAGAAAAAATCTTCCTCCCACGAATACAGCTATCAACTTTATACGGAAGAAGAATTGAGTATTCCAGAAATTGCCCGGCGTCGTGGTATTCGTAAAGGCACGGTTTTACGGCATCTTATGAAAATGTATGAAATGGGAAATGATATCGATTTTAGTTCTTTTATAAGCGAAGCGGAAGTTCAGCAAATTCAACAAGCCAAAAGAGAATTGAATAATCCGGATGCTTTAAAACCTTTTTTTGAATATTTTAAAGGAGAAATATCTTATCAAAAAATCAAGTTGGGATTGCTTTTAGGGCAGGAAGAGTAAAGCGTTTAAAAAAGTTGGTAACAAATCTTAATATGCGTCGTCTATATTACTAAACCACTTTACTATGCACAACTCAACCTTTTCAATCTACAATTTTGTCATTTTTCTTTGTCTGATCGTTGGAAGTCAATCGATTTATGCCCAAACGGTTTCCGGTGTTTTAAAAGACAACGAAACCGAAAAAGCTCTTTCTTTTGCCACTATCAATTCCAGCGGCACGTATGGAGTGATTACCAATTCCGCAGGGGAATTCGCCCTTCAAACCAAATATTTATCACCCGATGATTCTTTAACTTTTTCGAGTTTGGGATATGAATCGAAGCGAATGGCACTTAAAGATATCGATAGAAAAACAATCTACCTCCACCCCACTTCGTTTGAATTGGCAGAAGTGTTTTTGACAAATAAAGAATTGACTCCGGAAGAGATTTTAGAAAGAGTGATTGAGAACACCTCTGAAAATTACGAATCCGGCTTCCAAAAATTCAGCATATTTAAACGCGCCAAGGAGAATTTAAAAAATGAAGAATTAGATATTGACTTTAGGCGAATAAATTTCCTCAGTCGATCAGAGCGCAAATCTTTTAATCAGGAATTGGAAAGGTTGATTGAAAAAGGAAATGATGAAAATCAAACTTATCAAGACACTTACTTCCATCTCTACCAAAGTGAGGACGAATTCAAATTGGATCCGGTATTAGCCACAAGATTAGGCGATCCGGATAAGGAGAAATCTATCGATAAAGTTTTGGAAGATGCCAGTAAAATTATTCGGGAGAAACTAAAAAGCGCTCATACTTTTAAAGTGAAAAGTGGATTGTTCAAACTGCAAGACTCTCTTGACATTGCGGTGAATACCAGTGCAGATTCTTTAAATGTAAAATGGAATAAGAGGGAATTGAGTCGATTGATAGAAAAATATGATTTCGCTGAAAAGATTGATTTGGATTTCATCAAAAACCCTAAAGATTTCAATTATGAATTGGAAGGTGTAACTAATTTGGGAGATGAATTTGTTTATCAAATCAATTTTGAACCGCGAAAAAGAAAATTCAAATATCGTGGAGAACTCTTTGTTTCAGCTGAATCTTTTGCAATAGTACAAATGAATTATCAATTGGTTGAACCCCAAAACTCCCCCGGGATTTTAAAATTCCTCTTTGGAGTGCAACACGAATTAAACGCTTCAACGGAAACCGCTGTGTTTCAAAAAAACAATTCGGGAAAATATAATTTGAAATATGTACACGCTCTCCAGGATCAAAAAGTGTATTTAAACCGCAAGATCAAATTCATTGAAAATAGTCCGAGCTCTGATCGCATCAAATTAAAAGCAAAATTATTAATCGATCAAGTCCAGCTTTCCGACAAGCAGTATATGTTTGTCAATACCGAAGAAATCAGTTCGGATATTTACGATGAATTGACAGAAGAAGAAAAAGTTCCTTTGCGAATTATCCGTCAATACGATCCGAAAATCTGGGAGAATTACAACATCATTTCCCCGGATAAAGCGATGCGGGAGTTTAATTAAAAGTAACTTTCGACTTGTTTGTATCGCGCAAAAAACAGTAAAACCCGACAACTAATCAAAAAAAGCTGTCGGGTTTGTTTTATAGTCGATCTCTCACAGCGTAGAAACAGGTGAAAATCAAAAATCTTTAATTGCGGAGTTTACATTCTATAATCCGCATCATATTCATCAAGAAACTGTTGCAGATAAGCGAAGTTTTCAGTCAGCTCTCCATTTTCTGCAATTTTTGCTCTTTCTAAAATTCCGTCTTTATCTCCGTTAAAAAAAGCGGGAACTACATGCTCTAAAAACATTTTTCCAAAACCTTCACTGGCATCTTTGGGTATCTCACACGGCAGATTATCGACAGCCATAACAGTAATCGCATTGTCGGTATCAAACCGAACTTCGCGTTCTCTTTGCGGATCATACCCGTAAAAAGGCGAGGCAATAGTTGAAGCGCGAATGGTAGAAGCTACCGGACCATCGATATCACAACTGATGTCAGCGATTAAACTAATATTAAATGATTTATTTTTAGCATCTTCCCTAGTGAATAAATAAGGAGCATCGTTAGCATAATAATGGCCGGTGATAAAATAATCTGTCGTTTTGGCGAAGCGCATAAAATCCGAAACGTATTCATCTGGATTTCGATAAAAATCAGTTTCATCCAATTGACGACCGTCTCTTCTTTTATTGTAATCCAACACATGTATCTGACAAAAGACAGCCTCATCAAAATCCCCATTCAGATATTCTTTTACATTTACTTCCCTAATATTCAAAGCTTCAAGAATTTCTTTTGCTCCATTTGCAACTTTTCCACGGCCGGTTAAAAGAATTTTAAAATTGCGCGGCAAAACTACTTTTTTCAAGACCTCTTTCACCGACTGAAAATCATGGAGCGTCTCCATTTTGGGCAGGTCAAATCCGCCTTCTTTTAAACCTAAAGCACGAAATCCATTATAAGCTCCCGCAATTCCGGCATAACGACCAAAGCCAACTAATCTTCGATTATTGCTGTCTGTAAGAACTTCGTGATCGTAAAGCGTAATGTTTTTTTCCAAGATAGCGCGTAATAAATTACGATTGTACTCTTGTTCCTTAATAGTGTGAGAAAAGAAGAAGTATTTTTTATTCGCAATAAGAGCGTGAATTGGCACTTCTTTTACCCCGATTAAAATATCGCAATCAGACATGTTGTCAGAGATCTTAAAACCTTTCTCCCGATATTCTCGGTCTGAAAACACCCGTGTTTCCGATGGTTCTACAACTACTTCAACTTCAGGGTGCTTTTCCTTGAGTTCGACTAACTGCTCTGGGGAGAAAACCACTCTTCTTTCAGGTGGATTTTTACGTTCTGCGATAATTCCTATTTTCATATCTCTGGTATAGTTTTTGACTTATATGTTGTACAATTTTGTAGGTCGTCAATATGGCACAAACTTTGTACTTAAACAAAGGACTTTAGCAAAGATAAGATTTTTATTTATAACTTTGCATTTCACAAATAAAGTGTTATATTAAGGTCAGTTCTTTGAAAGATATTACCGGGGTCGATTTGGTTTTGACAGCAAGTCGAGTTGGATGGTAAGCACGTCGAGCGCTGGGATATTAGCTCGTAAATCTCATATTTCAACTTTTTAAACGGCGAGAATAATAACTACGCCTTGGCTGCATAATCCGAATTATAGTACGATTATCTTAATCACAGCGTAAGACGCGTGACCAAGATGTCTCCTGGAAGCCTTGATTTACGGCGTCCATTTTAGAGGCACCGAAAAAGTAAATATAGCCTTGGCAGGACTCTGATGCCGAGGCGAAACTTAAACGGAGTTAAGCTTAAAGTTGGTGGCTTTCTGCCGGCTTTAAGACGAAAACCAAGTGAAAGCTAAACGTGTAGAAAGCTGTTGGGCTGCTTGTTTGGACGGGAGTTCGACTCTCCCCGACTCCACAATTAAAGCCCGTATGCATAGTGTTTACGGGCTTTTGTGTTTTTGAGGATGCTTTGTTTGTTGATCATTATTGAAATTTTATTTCTCTAATAATGTATAATACATTCCTCTTTCTTTTTCTTCTTGCTTAATTAGTTTCATCTCTCTTAAGAAGTTAATTATTTCTTTGGTTTTGGTTTCGCCAAACTCCAAAAGTTTAACAGCTTTCCTTCTGGTGATTTTTTATTGTCAACAAGGTGAAGAAGAATCTCTTTTTTTTTCTAAATCCAATCGTTCGCAATCGTCCATAACCGTCCGTAATCGTTCGCGAAGGCAAATTATCGGTCGTAGAATCGGTCTTCTTGCGCTTAACTTCTTGTTTTTCTTTATAATTTGCTCTCAGAAAAGTAGTTCTAAAACTCATTCCGAGCTGGGTCCATTGGAATTTAATTTCAGGTTATTTTTTTAATTCATCCGAGATAAGTTTTAAATCGTTGCTGCAAAAGGATTCGCCCATAACGAGTTCAATTTTATATCAATCCTCTCGACTGGTTTTAATTATCCATAAAAACATTAGCTCGCAGTTTTAAATTGTCTTAATTTTGAAAAAACAGACAAAAATATTTCTCCAATAAAATCAGCCATTATATAAATCAATTCTATATTTGAAAAATTGCAGAAAGCATTTTAAATAAATGGATTTTAAAAAGAATAAGCGAACAATTTTACCTATTTTCATGCTTTTAAAATATTGCGTAGAGACATGACGGAGACCAAGATTAATTTTAAAAAACTGATCAAGAAAAGGGATTGGGGAACGCTCAAAACTGCTTTAAACGAGCTCGAACCTGTAGCAATCGCAGAAGTTATTGAAGAATCCTCTGAAGCCAATAGAATAATAATTTTCGGGCTGTTGGAAACAAAACAGTCCACCAAGGTATTCAAGTTGTTGGATCAGGATATGCAGGAGGAAATCATCGATGAATTTGCAGGAAATATAAGACGGATTTCGCGATTGTTAAACAATATAAGACCCGATGACAGAACTGCTTTTTTTGTAGGGCTTCCCGGTAAAGTTACCCAAAAATTAATCGAACATCTTTCTCCTGAGGAGCGCAAAATAACAACCAAGTTATTGGGATATCCCGAAGAGAGTATCGGTCGGTTAATGACGCCTCAATATGTTGCTTTAAAACCTGATTTTACTGTTGAAGAAGCTTTTAGGCATATACGCAAACAAGGGGAGAATTCAGAGACATTAAATGTGGTGTATATTTTGGATGAGGATGAAAAATTGATTGATGACATCACTATTCGCGAACTAATTCTTGCCGAACCGACTCAAAAAATCGCTGATTTAATCGATTATCGATTTATTTCTCTTAATGCGATGGAGGATCAGGAAACGGCCATTCAAGTTTTTAAAGATTATGACCGCGTGGCACTTCCGGTGGTGGATGAGGAAGACGGTATTTTAATTGGGATTGTAACTTTCGACGACATTCTGGATGTTGTGGAATTAGAATCTACCGAAGATTTTCACAAGTTCGGAGCATTTAGAGATACGGTTGCCAATCCGCTGAAAGAGAGAATAGGTTCTCTTTATAAAAGCAGAGTGGTTTGGCTTGTGGCTTTGGTTTTTATGAATGTTTTCTCCGGAGCTGCCATTATGCGTTTTGAAAATTTAATTGAAGCGGTGGTTGCTTTGGTTTTTTTCTTACCGCTTTTAATCGACAGCGGTGGAAATGCCGGGTCTCAATCCGCTACTTTAATGATTCGATCGTTGGCCATAGGAGATGTTCAAATGAAAGACTGGTATAAGCTAATCGGTCGGGAGTTTTTAGTTTCCTTTTTATTGGGAATAACCATGGCGATAGGAGTTGCTGCAGTAGCGAGTTTTAGAGCTCCGGAAGTAATTCCTGTAGTAGCCGCTACAATGGTGGCAACCGTTATGCTGGGAAGTACCGTCGGACTTCTTTTGCCGTTTATTTTCACCAAACTTAAATTAGACCCTGCAACAGCAAGTGCACCGTTGATTACCTCAATCTCTGATATTGGCGGTGTAATTATTTATTTCTCC